>NZ_JBHXTL010000140.1:0-24460 GCF_042677365.1 Kitasatospora sp. NPDC127116 | reverse complement strand
GGGCCTGACGGCGGGCGGAGACGGCGACGGCCCCGGCGAGCAACCGCTCGCCGGGGCCGTCCCTCGAAAACCAGGGGGAAACGTTTATGCACTCAGCGGGTAACGCGCATCCAGGTCGCGGAAGACCGCCCCGTTGAGCACGAAGGCCCGCTTGCACTCCTCGACCACCCGGCGCCGCTCGACCTCGTCCATCGCCTCCCCGGCCGCGTCCAGCTTGGCCCGGTACTCGCGCTTGAAGGCCGCCGGGTTGTCGACCTCCTCGAAGACGTAGAACCGCACGCCGTCGCCCTTGCGCTCGAAGCCCCAGGTCTTCTCGGCCACGCCCCGGATGATCTGGCCGCCCGACAGGTCGCCCAGGTAGCGGGTGTAGTGGTGCGCGAGGTACCCGGCCGGCCACGCGGCGGCCAGCTCCTCCACCCGGGCGACGTAGGCGGCGGTGGCCGGCAGCGGTGCCAGGCCGTCCCGCCAGTCGGGCCCGCGCAGGTGCGCCAGGTCGCGCTCGACGGCGGCGGTGCGCAGCAGGGCCCGGTCGATGAAGGGGTCCGCCAGCGGGTGCCGCGCGAGCTGCTCCGCCCGCTCCTCCAGGGCCCGGTAGACGAACCAGAGCTGGCCGGTGAGGTCGGCGTACGCCTCGATCCCGAGTCGGCCTCCCAGCAGCCGGCTCATGAACGTGGACTGCTCGGCGGCCTCGTGCTCCTCGCTGCTGGCGGTGCGGAGCACGGTGGAGAACGGGGCGGGCGCGGGCGTGGGCATGCGGCCTCCAGGGTTCGGGGTCGGCCGTTCGGGGTCGGCCGTTCGGGTCGGCCGTTCGGGTCGGCCGTTCGGAGTCGGACCGAATGTTTTGGTTAGCCTAACCTAACTTCACATCATGCCGACAGGGTGTCGGCAAACCGTCCCGTCCCCGGGAACGACAGAGGCCGGGGCCCGCGGAAGAAATCCGCGAACCCCGGCCCCGGGCTGTCCCGACCTGCCTCGAACCGCTCTCGATCGAATGAGATCGGAACGACGGCTCAGTGGCCGCCCTGCTCCGCCAGACGCTTGATCGAAGCGGTGACCTCGGCCTCGGCCTCGGCGCGGCCGACCCAGTCGGCGCCCTCGACGGACTTGCCGGGCTCCAGGTCCTTGTAGACCTCGAAGAAGTGCTGGATCTCCAGGCGGTCGAACTCCGACACGTGGTGGATGTCGCGCAGGTGCTCCCAGCGCGGGTCCGTCGCCGGGACGCAGAGCAGCTTGTCGTCGCCGCCGGCCTCGTCGGTCATGTGGAACATGCCGATGGCGCGGCACTTGATCAGGCAGCCCGGGAAGGTCGGCTCGTCCAGGATGACCAGGGCGTCCAGCGGGTCGCCGTCCTCGCCGAGCGTGCCCTCGACGTAGCCGTAGTCGGCCGGGTAGCGGGTCGAGGTGAAGAGCATCCGGTCGAGCCGCAGACGGCCGGTCTCGTGGTCGACCTCGTACTTGTTACGAGAGCCCTTCGGGATTTCGATAAGGACGTCGAACTCCAACGGTTCCTCCAAGGTAGGGACTGACAGAATCCAAGTGTCTCCTACGGGAGCGAGTGCTCGGGAAAGGGGCCGGTCGGTGGGAGCAGGGGGAGGGGCGGCGCGCCGTCGCGGGGGGACGGCCGCGGGGCTGTTCGGAGCGGCGCTGCTGGTCGTCGGTACGGTCCTGACCTCGGGTGGTGCGTACGCGCAGCCGTCCCCGCCGCCGGGCGGGCACAGTGCCGGGCGGGGAGAGGACGAGGACCACGACGGGCAGGGCGGCCGCGACCGGGGGAAGGGCGATCACGGGAAGGGCGGTGCCGGACCCCGGTCGAACGACGGTCCGGGTGCCGAGCCCACCCGTCGGGCCGCGCCGCCCGTCGCCTCCGCGCCCGCCGCCCCCACCACCGGCGGCAGCGACGCGCCCGGCGCACGCCCGGCGCCCGCGCCGAGCGCCGTCCTGGCCGCCGTGGACGGCGACACGGGCGCCGCCGTCCCCACCGCGCAGGGCCTCCAGCAGGCGCTCGCCGCCGCCCTCGCCGACAAGAGCCTCGGCGAGGTCACCTTCGCCGTCGCGGACGCCGGCACCGGCCAACTCCTGTACGGCTCCGGGGAGAACACCCCGGCCACCCCCGCCTCCACCACCAAGCTGGCCACCGCGATCGCGGCCCTGTCCCTCATCCCGGGGGACACCCGGCTGCACACCCGGGTGGTCCGGGGCGCGGACCCGGGCACGATCACCCTGGTCGGCGGCGGCGATCCGACGCTCACCGCGCTGCCCGCCGACCAGGTGCAGATCGGCGGGCAGCCGGCCGACGCCGACACCGCCCCCGCCTCGCTGGACCTCCTCGCCCGGCAGACCGCCGACACCCTCAAGAGCCTCGGCACCACGACGGTCCGGTTGGACTACGACCTGTCGCTGTACGCGGGCAGCCCGCAGCACCGGAACCACGACGGGCAGAACATCGCCCTGGTGGTCCCGTTGATGGTGGACGAGGGCAGGGTGGATCCGAAGAGCCGGGAGGACGCGCCGGACCGGGTCGCCGACCCGGCGGCCGCGGCCGCCGAGACCTTCGCCGCCCTGCTCAGGGCCCGCGGCATCACCGTGACGGGCAAGGCCACCCCCGCCGCGGCGCCCGCCCCCGCCCCGACCGCCTCCGGTCAGGCCCCGCTCGGCGAGGTCTTCTCGCCGACGGTCGCCCGGCTGGTGGAGCGCCTGCTGACCACCTCGGACAACCAGCTCGCCGAGGCGATGGCCCGTCAGGTCGCCGTCGCCGCCCACCAGCCGGCGAGCTTCGAGGGCGCCGCGGCGGCCGTCACCCAGGAGCTCACCCGGCTCGGGGTGCCGATGGGCGGCGTGGTGCTCAACGACGGCAGCGGCCTGCACCCGGGCAACGCGATCCCGCCCGCCGTCCTGACCCGGCTCCTCGCGCTGGCCGCCTCCGAGCAGCACCCCACCCTGCGCCCGGTGCTCACCGGCCTCCCGGTCGCCGGCTTCACCGGCACCCTCAACAAGCGCTACGGCTCCGGGTCCGGCGCCGCCGACGCGGCCGGTCTGATCCGCGCCAAGACCGGCACCCTCAACGGCGTCAACACCCTCGCGGGCACCGTCGTCGACGCCGACGGCCGCCTCCTCGCCTTCGCCGTCATGACCCGCACCACCGCCCCCGCCGACACCGCCCGTGCCGCCATGGACCGGGTCGCCGGCCGCCTCGGCGGCTGCGGCTGCCACTGACCCGGCCCCGCCCGCCCCGTCGCGCCGGCCGCGCCGATCGGCCGTCGGGGGAGAGGTCTTGGCGGCGGGTGGCTGCCGCCGGTGGTGGGGAGCACGTACGGTGAGGGCATGACGAGCGCGAGTGGCGGTGCTGACATGGTCGACTGGAACCTCGCGGTCGCAACCGCGACCAGGTTGGTGCGGCCGGGGCCGGAAGTGAGCCGGGAGGAAGCGGCGGCGGTGGTCGCCGAGCTCCGCCGGCACGCCCTGGAGGCGGAGGAGCACGTGCGGGCGTTCACCGGCATGCGTTCGTCCAGCCTGTCCCGGGCCGCGGCGACGCCGGTGCTGGTGGTGGACCGACCCGGCTGGATCCGGGCCAACGTGGCGGGTTTCCGCACGGTCGTCCAGCCGCTGGTGGAGAAGCTCCAGGCGCGTCGGGCGAACAGCGCGACGGCCGGGGTGTTCGGCGCGGTGGGCGAGAAGGCCACCGGGATCGAGGTCGGGGCGCTGCTGGCGTTCCTGTCCACCAAGGTGCTGGGCCAGTACGAGACCTTCGCCCCGGCGGAGCCCCCGCTGGAGGCGCCGGACAGCCCGGCGGCGCTGTTCGACAAGCCGCGGCTGGGGCCGGACGGCCCCGGGCCGGGCCGGCTGCTGCTGGTGGCGCCGAACATCGTGCACGTCGAGCGGGAGCTGGACGTCGACCCGTCCGACTTCCGGCTCTGGGTCTGTCTGCACGAGGAGACGCACCGGACGCAGTTCACCGCGGTGCCGTGGCTGCGCGACCACATCCAGTCCGAGGTGCAGTCCTTCCTCTCCGAGACGGACGTCGACCCGGGCGCCCTGCTGGAGCGGCTGCGGGACGCGGCCGGTTCGTTCGGCGGCCTGCCGGGCGGCGGCAACCGGGAGAGCGCCTCCTCCGGGAACCTGCTGGAGATCGTCCAGTCGCCCGCGCAGCGCGAGATCCTCGGCCGGCTGACGGCCGTGATGTCGCTGCTGGAGGGCCACGCGGACGTGGTGATGGACGGCGTCGGCCCGGCCGTGGTGCCGACGGTCGCCGAGATCCGGGAGAAGTTCCAGCAGCGCCGGGACCGCGGCGCCAACCGGCTCGACCTGCTGCTGCGCCGGCTGCTCGGCATGGACGCGAAGCTGCGCCAGTACCAGGACGGCGCGGTGTTCGTGCGCGGCGTGGTGGAGCAGGTCGGCATGGAGGGGTTCAACCGGGTGTGGACCTCCCCGAACACCCTGCCGACCAAGGACGAGATCCACGATCCGGCCGCCTGGGTGGCCCGGGTGGCCCGCTGAGCGGGTGCTCCTGACGCGGGCGCGCCGTGAGCCGGGCGGCAAGCGGCGCGCGTCGGTCAAACCCGCTCGTACGAGTGGTCCAATCGGCCAGACGACGGGTGAAGAAGCGTTTCTTCATTCACCCGTACGTGGGACGGTGGTCGTACCGGTGGCGCGGGTGGCGTAGCGGGTCGCTCCTTTCTGCCACCATCTGTGAGCGCCCGGTAACAGGGCGCTCATGCGGTGCGCGGTCCCCGCCGCGTCCGCCGCGAGTCCTGTCCCCTCCGACGAGGAGTCTTCCGCCGTGGGCCCTCACCCCGCTGTCGCCGCGATACGCCTGGCCGTTCGCCGTACGCTCACCGACCTCGCCGCCGAGGCCGGTACCACCTTCACCGCGCCCGTGCGCGAGCCCCGCGAGCGCCCGGCCGGGGCGCCGCTGGTGGGCGCCGCGGTCGGCACCACCCTGATCGGCAACGCCGCGCGCCACCCCTCCGGGCTGCCCCGCACCCCGGCCGCGCCCGGTTCACCGCTGATCCTGGTCGCGGTCAGCGGCGGCGCGGACTCGATGGCGCTGGCCATCGCCGCCGCCTTCGAGGCCCCCAAGATCGGCCTGCGGGTCGGCGCCGTCACCGTCGACCACGGGCTCCAGGCCGGCTCCGCCGAGCGCGCCGCCCAGGTGGCCGACCGGCTGCGCACGCTCGGCCTCGACCCGGTGGAGGCCGTCCCGGTGCGGGTCGGCCGCGCCGGGGGCCCGGAGGCCGCCGCCCGGGACGCCCGCTACGCCGCCCTGGACGCGGCCGCCGACCGCCACGGAGCGATCGCGGTGCTGCTCGGCCACACCCGGGACGACCAGGCCGAGACCGTGCTGCTGGGCCTGGCCCGCGGCTCCGGCTCCCGTTCGCTGGCCGGGATGCCCGCCCACAAGGGCCGCTACCGCCGCCCGCTGCTGGAGCTGGACCGGGCCGCCACCCGGCAGGCCTGCGCCGCCCAGTCGATCCCGGTCTGGGACGACCCGCACAACTGTGATCCCGCCTACACCCGCTCGAGGGTCCGCCACGAGGTGCTGCCGGTCCTGGAGAAGCACCTGGGCGGTGGCGTGGTCGAGGCGCTGGCCCGGACCGCCCGGCTGTTCCGCGACGACGCCGACGCCCTCGACCAGTGGGCCTCTTTGGCCGAACGCGACCTCCGTACGGGCGACGGCGCCCTGGACGCCGTGAAACTGGCCGAACTGCCGCCCGCCGTGCGCCGCCGGGTGCTGCGCCGGGCCGCGCTGCGGGCGGGCTGTCCGGCCGGGGACCTGTTCGCCCGGCACCTGGAGACGATCGACCTGCTGGTCACCGGATGGCGCGGACAGGGCCCGCTGCACCTACCCGGGGGAGTCGAGGCCACCCGCAGGTGTGGCACGCTGGTCTTTCGGCGGCAGGGCGACTGACGGGCGAGGCATGCCCCGGGGGAGCCGACCGCCGGCCACACAGACCCCGAACGTTTGAGGACGTATCCCCGGTGGACCAGAACGACATGGGCGCTGACCTCGCGAAGGTGCTCATCAGCAAGGACGAGATCGACGCCAAGCTCCTTGAGCTGGCCGAGCGCATCGACCGGGACTACGCAGGGAAGGACCTGCTGATCGTCGGCGTCCTCAAGGGGGCCGTGATGGTCATGGCCGACCTGGCCCGGACCCTGCACTCGCAGGTCACCATGGACTGGATGGCCGTCTCCTCGTACGGCATGGGCACCAAGTCCTCCGGCGTGGTGCGGATCCTGAAGGACCTGGACACCGACATCGCCGGCCGTGACGTCCTGATCGTCGAGGACATCATCGACTCCGGTCTGACGCTGTCCTGGCTGCTGGGCAACCTGGGTTCGCGTGGTCCGGCCTCGCTGGAGGTCTGCACCCTGCTCCGCAAGCCGGACGCGGCCAAGGTCGAGATCGACGTGAAGTACGTCGGTTTCGACATTCCCAACGAGTTCGTGGTCGGCTACGGCCTGGACTACGCGGAGAAGCTGCGCAACCTCCCCTTCATCGGCACCCTCGCGCCGCACGTCTACGGCGGCTGAGGTCCCCGTTCGGGCGACGGGCGGGAACAGTGGGCCGTTCCCGCCCGTTGCACCCGGGAGACAGAGAACCAAAGCCGTGTCGCCGTGCTCCCGCCATGGGTGGGTCGGACTGCGGTACGGTCCAATAAACCGCTCTTCACATGAGCATCAATTCGGACGCGCCGCGGTCAACAGTCCCCGGCGCCGTTGAGTGGCAGGAGGGACGGGGCGGCAACGCCCCGCATGGATGGACGTCAAGCGATACTTCCGTGCGCCGATCATGTGGATCGTGCTGGCCGTCCTCGCCGTCATCGTACTGATGCAGGTCGTTTCGGACTCGAACGGCTACAAGACGGTGGACACCGGTCAGGTCGTCGCGGCGATCGACGCGCACAACGTCAAGTCGGCGCAGATCACCACCGGTGACTCGAACACGATCAAGATCCAGCTGAAGGACGGCGCCGCACTGCCCAGCGCCGGTACGGGCAAGGCCCCGTCCGGCACCAAGTTCCAGGCCTCGTACATCGGCGACCAGGGCGTCGCCATCGCCGACAAGCTGCAGGCGCAGGTCAACGACAAGGACCAGAGCACGCTCGCCGAGGGCTACACGATCAGCCCCGAGAAGCAGAGCACCTTCGTCAGCCTGCTGCTGTCGATGCTCCCGATCGTGATCATCGTCCTGGTCTTCCTGTTCCTGATGAACCAGATGCAGGGCGGCGGCTCCCGGGTCATGCAGTTCGGCAAGTCCAAGGCCAAGCTGCTGACCAAGGACACCCCGAAGACCACCTTCGCCGACGTCGCCGGCGCGGACGAGGCGGTCGAGGAGCTCCACGAGATCAAGGAGTTCCTCCAGGAGCCGGCCAAGTTCCAGGCCGTCGGCGCCAAGATCCCCAAGGGCGTGCTGCTCTACGGCCCGCCCGGTACCGGCAAGACCCTGCTGGCGCGCGCCGTCGCGGGCGAGGCCGGGGTGCCGTTCTACTCCATCTCCGGCTCGGACTTCGTCGAGATGTTCGTCGGCGTCGGCGCCAGCCGCGTCCGCGACCTCTTCGAGCAGGCCAAGGCGAACGCCCCGGCGATCGTCTTCGTCGACGAGATCGACGCCGTCGGCCGGCACCGCGGCGCGGGCCTCGGCGGCGGTCACGACGAGCGCGAGCAGACCCTCAACCAGCTGCTCGTCGAGATGGACGGCTTCGACGTCAAGGGCGGCGTGATCCTGATCGCCGCGACCAACCGCCCCGACATCCTGGACCCGGCGCTGCTGCGCCCGGGCCGCTTCGACCGCCAGATCGCGGTGGAGCGCCCCGACCTCCAGGGCCGGCTGGACATCCTCAAGGTGCACCAGAAGGGCAAGCCGATCGCGCCCGACGTCGACCTGTCGGCCGTCGCCAAGCGCACCCCCGGCTTCACCGGTGCCGACCTGTCGAACGTCCTCAACGAGGCGGCGCTGCTGACCGCCCGTTCGGACAAGAAGCTGATCGACAACGGCATCCTGGACGAGGCGATCGACCGCGTCGTGGCCGGTCCGCAGAAGCGCACGCGGATCATGTCCGACAAGGAGAAGAAGATCACCGCGTACCACGAGGGCGGCCACGCCCTGGTCGCGGCGGCCTGCCAGTACAGCGACCCGGTGCACAAGATCACCATCCTGTCCCGCGGCCGGGCCCTCGGCTACACCATGGTGCTGCCGGAGGAGGACAAGTACTCCACCACCCGCAACGAGATGCTCGACCAGCTCGCCTACATGATGGGCGGTCGCGCGGCGGAGGAGCTGGTCTTCCACGACCCGACCACGGGCGCCTCGAACGACATCGAGAAGGCCACCGCGACGGCCCGGGCCATGGTCACCCAGTACGGCATGACCGAGCGCCTGGGTGCGATCAAGTTCGGCAACGACAACTCGGAGCCGTTCCTGGGCCGTGAGATGGGCCACCAGCGCGACTACTCGGAAGAGGTCGCCGGGCTGGTCGACGAGGAGGTCAAGAAGCTCATCGACACGGCGCACAACGAGGCCTGGGAGATCCTGGTCGAGAACCGCGACGTGCTCGACAACCTGGTCCTGGAACTCCTGGAGAAGGAGACCCTGAACAAGGAGCAGATCGCCGAGGTCTTCGCCCCGATCGTCAAGCGCCCGGCCCGGCCGGCCTGGACGGGTTCCTCCCGTCGCACGCCGTCCACCCGGCCGCCGGTGCAGTCCCCGAAGGAGCTGGCGCTCACCAACGGCGCCGCCTCCGTCGAGAGCGCTCCGGTGGACGTCGTGAAGCTCCCGCCGCTGCCGACGGCCGAGCCGCCGACCGAGGGCTGACCCCCGCTCCGCAGGGAATGGATGCCGCGTCACCAGGGTTTGTACCCTGGAGGCGCGGCATCCGTGCTGTTCAGCCAGAGTCTTCCGATACATAAGCGAGGCCCGCATGATCGACCCGGTGACGTTCGACGGTCCGCCCGCCGTCGGTACCTTCGACCAGAAGCGGGCCGAGGACGCCATCCGCGAGCTGCTGCTCGCCGTCGGGGAGGACCCGGACCGCGAGGGCCTGCGGGAGACCCCGGCCCGGGTCGCGCGGGCCTACAAGGAGATATTCGCGGGCCTGTGGCAGGAGCCCGAGGACGTCCTCACCACCACCTTCGACCTCGGCCACGACGAGATGGTGCTGGTCAAGGACATCGAGCTGACCTCGGTCTGCGAGCACCACCTGGTGCCGTTCCGCGGCGTGGCCCACGTCGGGTACATCCCGTCCACCAGCGGCAAGATCACCGGACTGTCCAAGCTCGCCCGGCTGGTCGACGTCTACGCCCGCCGGCCGCAGGTGCAGGAGCGGCTGACCAGCCAGGTGGCCGACGCGCTGATGCGGATCCTGGAGCCGCGCGGGGCGATCGTCGTGGTCGAGTGCGAGCACATGTGCATGTCGATGCGCGGCATCCGCAAGCCCGGCGCCAAGACCATCACCTCCTGCGTGCGCGGCCAGCTGCGCGACCCGGCCACCCGGGCCGAGGCGATGAGCCTCATCATCGGCCGGTAGGGGCCAGCGGCCGGCCGGACGGTGCTCAGAGCACCTCGTGCTCCGCGTGCGGCGGGGCCGGGGTGCCCAGCGCGTTGCGGCGCTCCGGCATCCGCAGCGTGACCATCCGGCGCCAGCCGTAGGCGCGGTCGTACAGGTAGAGCGCCCGCACCCCGAGGGTGACCAGGGCGAGCTGCCAGCGCGGCCAGCGCAGGATCCGGGCCATCCGGGAGGTGACGGCGAGGCCGACGTCCCGGTGGGTGCGGATCTCGCCGCGGGCGCTGGTCTCCAGGGCGTGCCGGATGTACGGGCCGTGGCCCTCGGAGACCAGCCGCAGCAGCTCCTCGTGGCAGTAGGCGAGGTGGTTGTCCTCGTCGGCGGAGATCATCCGCATCGCCCGGCCGAGGTCGGGGTTGTCCTGGTACACCTTCACCAGCCGGCGCATCTGCTCGGCGGCGCGCTGTTCGGTGACCCGGCTGTGCACGAGGTAGGTGATGATCTCGCGGTCGGTCAGCGGGACGTCGCTGTTCAGCCGCTCGTGCGGGAGGCCGACGCCCTGGCGCTCCAGCAGCATGCAGTAGTCCGCCTCGTCCGGCACCGGCACCTTGGGCAGGCCGCGCTTGTGCAGCAGCTGGGTGAAGATCCGGCCGTGCTTGCGCTCGTCGGCACCGTGCCGGGCCACCTTCGGGGCGAGGACCGGGTCCCGGGTGAGCGTGCTGATCCGCTCGTTCTCCCAGCCGCCCTGGTCCTCGCCGTCGGCCGCGATGCTGCAGAACAGCTGGTACGCCTGGTCGTTCCGGTAGATCTCGTCGAAGAGCGAGCGGGTGCTCAGCACGGTGCCTCCTGCACGGGTCCGGGGCGGTGCCCGGCGGTGGCCGACGGGCGGTCGCGATACGTTCCCCCCGGGCCGCCGGCCGTCCGGGCCGACCGGCGGGTAATCACTCACCTGTCCTAGCCCGGTCCTGGCCGGGTCCTCGCCGGGTCCTGGCCGGGCCTAGCCCAGGTGCGAGCCCAGCCATTCGAGGGTGGCCGGGAGCTCCCTGGTCCAGCTGTCGAAGTTGTGCCCGCCGTCGTCCAGGTAGAGCGAGTCGATCGTGAACTGCGGGTTGCCCGCCGCGGCCCGGGTGGCCTGGTCGACGAACTGGACGGTCTGGGGGTAGTCGCCCTCGGTGCGGGTGGAGACCGCCAGCAGGTTGAGCGCCGGGACGGGCAGGTTCTGCAGCCGCCAGCCGAGGTCGTGCTGCTGGGTCAGCGCCTTGTCGCCGTTGAAGAGGTCCCCGCCGGTGTAGTTGTCCTGGCGCACGGTGAAGTCGCCGTGCAGGCTCGCCGCGTTGCCGTAGACGTTCGGGAAGCGCATCGCCAGGCGCAGCGCGCAGCTGCCGCCGGTGGAGTAGCCGAGGGTGCCCCAGGAGCCGGCCGTGCGGCCGACCCGGTAGCTGCTGCGGATGGCCTCGGGCACGTCCTTGACGAACCAGGTCTCGGTGCGCGGCCCGCCGGGGACGTCCACGCACTCGGTGTCCCGGGACGGGACGACGGCCGGGCGGGCCATCACCAGGACGGTCGGCGGCATCCTGCCGGAGCGCTGCAGGTCGATCGCGGTCTGGGCGAACGGGAGCTCGTGCAGCAGGTTCAGCGTGGTGCCCGGGTAGCCGGCGATGGCCAGCAGGACGGGGAAGCGGACCAGGGCGAGCTTCTGGTCGAAGTACGCGGGCGGCAGGTAGACGAACATCTGGTCGGAGAAGCCGGTCTCCTTGCCGCTGACCCGGACCGACTCGATCCTGCCGACCTCCTCGGGCGGGCCCTTGGGCAGGTTGGTGATGGTCTCCAGGCCGCCCTCGGTGGTGGGCTGGACCAGCGCGTCGGAGACCGGGGTGCCGCCCTTGTGGTTCGCGCTGCCGGTCAGCGCGAGCTTGGCGCCGCCCGGACTGAGCAGGTCGTCCCAGGAGGTGTAGAACCCGAAGGAGTTGTTCACCGACAGCGCGAGCACGGCCAGGACCGAGGCCTGAACGACCGTCAGCAGTCCGATCCGGCCGAGCACCGGCAGCGGCCGCTGGGGCGCCAGCCGCGGCCAGACCCACAGGGTCGCGACGACTGCCGCGACGCCGAGTGCGAGCAGCGAGTTCACCAGCGCGTCGCTGGTCAGTTCCATGCCGTCGGCCTTCCGGTGGGACACGGGCGGTGCAGGCTTCATGGTCTGGCGGTCCGTCAGGCCCGGCCACCGCGGCTAGGCCGTCCGGACGCCCGGCGGGCTGGGAAGGGCGGGGGGAAGCGAAGGCAACCGGCGCCCTAGAATGCGGCGTCCACCGTACGTAACGCGTCCCGGAGGGTCCTGCCGCGCCACGCTGCGGCGGGCCCCCGGCTCCCACCGCCGGCTCAACCCGCAGCGCGACCACGGACCCGGTTTACCGATCGTTTCCGGGTCCTTGGTATGCGCATTGCCTGATGAAGGAATAGGCATGAAGGTCCATCACGCGTCCTCCCCCGGAGTGACAGGACACCGCACCGCAGCCTCTACGCTGAGCTTCCATGAGCGTTCCCGTGTCCGTTGAGCCGAGCCCCGAGCAGCCGCCGCGCCGTCGCCGCGGCCTGCAGACGCTGCGCAACCAGGCGTCCGCCGTCCCCAGGGCCTGGCTCCCCGGAGCGGTCGGCTACGCCTGTCTGCTGATCGGGCTCGTGGACATCGCCAGCGCGGTGTTCCCCAAGCTCCGGCACACCAAGGTGCACACCTTCGCGGGGCAGCTGCCGGGCGGCACCACCAGCCTGGCGGCGGTCGGCGCGCTGATGGTCGGCATCCTGCTGGTGCCGCTGGCGCACGCGCTGCGCCGCCGCAAGCGGCGGGCCTGGCGGGCGGTCTGCGTGCTGCTGCCGGTCAGCGCCGGACTGCACATCGTGCGCTGGCACCAGATCGGCCCGGCGGTCGTCTCGCTGGTGCTCCTCGTCGTGATGCTGGTCCACCAGCGCGAGTTCTACGCCAAGGCCGACCCGCGCACCCGCTGGCGGGCGCTGGTCAACCTGATCGTCATGGGCGTCCTCAGCGTGCTGCTCGGCCTGCTGATCGTGAGCACCCGGACCAAGTACGAGATCGGCCACCCCGGCCTGGCCGAGCGCCTGCAGCACGTCGGGTACGGGCTGTTCGGCTTCGAGGGCCCGGTCCGGTACAACAACGTCCGGATGTCCGACCTGGTCGCCTACCTGCTCGGCGGGCTCGGCCTGCTGACCGCCTTCACCACCGCCTACCTGGCGCTGCGCCCGGGCAAGCCGAAGCCCGAGCTGACCGCGGAGGACGAGGAGAAGGTCCGCGAGCTGCTCGGGCGGCACGGCGAGCGGGACTCGCTCGGCTACTTCGCGCTGCGCCGCGACAAGAGCGTGCTGTTCTCGCCCACCGGCAAGGCCGCGATCTCCTACCGGGTGGTCTCCGGCGTGATGCTGGCCTCCGGCGACCCGGTCGGCGACGTCGAGGCCTGGCCCGGCGCGATCAAGGTGTTCATGGCCGAGGCCCGCGAGCACGCCTGGGTGCCGGCCGTGATGGGGTGCAGCGAGGTCGGCGGCGAGGTCTGGACCCGCGAGGCGGGCCTGGACGCGCTGGAGCTGGGCGACGAGGCGATCGTGGACACCGCCTCCTTCTCGCTCTCCGGCCGGGCCATGCGCAACGTGCGCCAGATGGTCAAGCGGATCGAGCGCAACGGCTACTCCTGCCAGGTGCGCCGGGTCTCCGAGCTCACCGCGGAGGAGAAGTACCGGATCGCCGACGCGGCCGCCCGCTGGCGCGGCACCGACACCGAGCGCGGCTTCTCGATGGCCCTCGGCCGCTTCGGCGACCCGCTGGACGACGACTGCGTGGTGGTCACCGCCCACAAGGCCCCGGAGGAGGGCGAGGAGGGCGACGACCTGAAGGCCGTGCTGCACTTCGTGCCCTGGGGGCCGGACGGCATCTCGCTGGAGCTGATGCGCCGCGACCGCGCCGCCGACCCGGGCCTGAACGAGCTGCTGATCGTCGCCGCGCTGCAGGCGGTGCCCGCGATGGGCGTGCGCCGGGTGTCGCTCAACTTCGCGATGTTCCGCTCGGCGCTCGCCCGCGGCGAGCGGATCGGCGCCGGCCCGGTGCTGCGCGCCTGGCGCGGGCTGCTGGTCTTCCTGTCGCGCTGGTTCCAGATCGAGTCGCTGTACAAGTTCAACGCCAAGTTCCAGCCCGAGTGGGAGCCGCGCTTCCTGGTCTTCCCGAGCACCCGGGACCTGCCGCGGATCGGCTTCGCCGCGATGCAGGCGGAGGCCTTCATCACGCTCGGCATGCCGCGTTTCGGCCGCCGGCGCCAGCGCGAGGGGCTGATGCCGGTCCCGTCGACCCGCGAGGTCACCGAGGCCGCCTGAGGCCCGTCACCGCCCTCCGGGGCCGGCCCGCCGACACGGAACGGGGCCCCCGCCGAGCATCCTCGGCGGGGGCCCCGTTCGATAATGGGAAGCATGAACGATTCGCCGTCCTTCTCCCTGCCGGCCGGTCTGCCGCGGCTGGAGCGCTGCGCCGTGATGGGCGTGGTCAACGTCACGCCCGACTCCTTCTCGGACGGCGGGATGTGGCACGACCCCGCCAAGGCGATCGCGCACGGCCTCGCGCTGCGGGCCCGCGGCGCGGACCTGGTGGACGTCGGTGGCGAGTCCACCCGGCCGGGCTCGCAGCGGGTGTCCGAGGAGGAGGAGCTGCGCCGGGTGCTCCCGGTGGTGCGCGAGCTCTCCGACGCCGGGGTGATGGTCTCCGTGGACACCATGCGCGCCACGGTCGCCGAGCGCGCCGTCGAGGCCGGCGCCGCGATCGTCAACGACGTCTCCGGCGGCCTCGCCGACCCGGCGATGGCCCGGGTGGTCGCCGAGACCGGCGCGCCCTTCGTGGTGATGCACTGGCGCGGGCAGTCCGCCGACATGTACGCGACGGCGGTCTACGACGACGTGGTGCGCGACGTGGTCGCCGAGCTGACCGACCGGGTGGACGCGCTGCTGGCGGCCGGGGTCAAGGAGGACCAGCTGATCCTCGACCCGGGGCTCGGCTTCGCCAAGACCTCCGAGCACAACTGGGCGCTGCTCGGCCGACTGGACGCGCTCACCGCGCTCGGCCGTCCCGTGCTCGTGGCGGCTTCGCGCAAGCGGTTCCTGGGTACGCTGCTCGCCGACCCGGCAACCGGGGAACTGCGCCCGGCCCGGGAGCGCGACGACGCGACGGCCGCGGTGTCGGTGCTGTCCGCCCGGGCCGGAGCCTGGGCGGTGCGGGTGCACGACGTGTCCGGCACGGCGGACGCCGTCCGGGTGGTCGCGGCCTGGCAGCACGCGGCGCGGTTGGGGTGAGGGAGGGTCTGTGACAGGTGACGGCAGGTTGAGCGGCGGCACGGCCGGGCGGGCGCGCGAGGCGGACCTGGAGGCCGTGCTCGCGGCGAACAGGGGGCTCTACGAGGCGCTGGAACGGGGGGACCTGGAAGCGGTCGAGGAGGCCTGGCTGGGTGCCGCCGACGCCGACGACAAGGGCGGCGTGGTGTGCGTGCACCCGGGCTGGCCGGTGCTCCGCGGCCGGGCGCAGGTGACCAGGTCGTACATGCTGATCATGATGAACACGGAGTACATCCAGTTCTTCCTGACCGATGTCGAGGCCGAGGTGCACGGTGATGTGGCCCTTGTCACGTGCACCGAGAACATCCTGTCCGGCGGCGAGTCGGAGGAGGAGGGGGAGCTCGGACCGCTGGTCGGCGGAAAGGTCGTGTCGACGAATCTGTTCCGCCGTACCCCGGCCGGGTGGAAGCTCTGGTCGCATCACGGTTCACCCGTTCTGACCAGCGGGGACGACGACGAGGAGAGCTGATTCCGGCGGCCGCGGAAATGCCGTGCCGAAAAGTCGCCGGGAATTTCCGAGTGGTCACCGAACGTTCACGTCAATCGCCATATCGGTGCGCGTGGCGTCGGTTCGTGCCGGGTAGGACGGTCAGGCGTTGTCCGTGCTCGCGGGTAGATTCGAAACGGAGTGGCGGGCGTGCTGCCCGCCTTCGCCCTGCCCGTCCGTGCCTTTCGCCGGGTGGGGCCCGTCCGACTGGGAGCAGTGATTCGTTTGCTGGACCGCGTCACCCTGCGGGGGCTGCGAGCCCGGGGCCACCACGGCGTCTTCGAGCGTGAGCGCGTCGAGGGGCAGACCTTCGTGGTCGACCTGGTGCTGTACCTGGACACCCGCCCCGCCGCGGCCGGAGACGACCTCACCCGCACCGCGCACTACGGGCTGGTGGCGGAGGAGGTCACCGCGATCATCTCCGGGGAGCCGGTCGACCTGATCGAGACGCTGGCCCAGCGCATCGCCGACCAGTGCCTCAAGCACGAAGCGGTCGAGGAGGTCGAGGTCACCGTGCACAAGCCGGACGCCCCGATCACCGTGCCGTTCGACGACGTGACCGTGACCATCCACCGGGGCCGCGCATGACCCCCACCGCGCGCCCGGTATCCGATGTAGAGGACGTTTTCCGATGAGCACCAGCGACCAGACGGCTACGCCGAACGCGTTCGACCTGGAGGACCGGGTGGACTCCGTCGACACCACGCTGCACAGCCAGCGCTGCGCGGTCGTCGCGCTCGGCAGCAACCTGGGCAACCGGCTGGACACCCTCCAGGGCGCCGTCGACGCGCTCGCCGACACCCCGGGGCTGAGGATCAAGGCCGTCTCCGCGGTGTACGAGACGGAGGCCGTCGGCGGGCCGGAGGAGCAGCCGAACTACTACAACGCGGTCGTGGTGCTGCGCACCTCGCTGCCCCCGCGGGACCTGCTGGAGCGCGGCAACGCCATCGAGGACGCCTTCGGGCGGGTGCGGACCGTCCACTGGGGCCCGCGCACCCTGGACGTCGACATCCTGGCCTACGAGGGCGTGCTGAGCGACGACCCGCAGCTGCTGCTGCCGCACCCGCGCTCGCACGAGCGGGCCTTCGTGCTCGCTCCCTGGCTGGACGCCCAGCCGGAGGCCGAGGTGCCCGGGCACGGGCGGGTGGACGCGCTGCTGACCGCGCTGGGCGGCCCGGACGCGCAGGGCGTGAAGCGCCGCGAGGACATCCGGCTGACGCTGCCGGAGTAGGTCCGGGGCCGGGCTCGGAGGGCCGACGGCCGGGCCGTCGCCCGGGGAACTCGACCGGGGGCCCGGCCGTACGAGTAGGTGTCCGTCGTTCGCGCGGGTGTCCGCCCGGCCGGGCCCGGTACGGTGGCTTGGCGTCGCCGCGCCGGGCCACCGGGCGGGCGGCCGGTTCTGGTACCCGGGAAGGACCTCCTCCGAGTGAAGCTGCTTCGCCTCCGCCTGCTGATCGGCATCACCGCCGCCACGACGGCGCTGTCCTGGGCCGGCTCCAAGCTGTGGGCCTCCGTGGACACGCTGCCGGCCGTGCCCGCCGCGGCGCCGGTGGTGCTGGCGGCGGTGGCGGTGATCCTGCTGGCGACCGCGCTGTCGCTGCGGGCCCGGCTGAAGGCGGTGCGCGAGCGGCAGCCCGGGGCGAAGGGGGTCGACCCGCTGCTGGCGGCCCGGGCGGTGGTGCTGGGGCAGGCCAGCGCGCTGGTCTCGGCGGTGGTCACCGGCGTCTACGCGGGGGCCGGGATCTACCTGCTGGGCGAGCTGGACGTGTCGGCCCGCAAGGACCAGGCCGTGACGGCCGGGCTCGCGGTGCTGGCGGGGGCCGCGGTGATAGCGGCGGCGCTCTGGATCCAGCACGTGTGCAAGTTGCCGGAGAACCACGACGACCCGGGCGGTCAGGCGGCCTCGCACCGCTGAGGCGTCGCCGAGGTGTCGCTGCGGTGTCGCTGAGCGGCCCTTTCCTCGTGATCTTGGGTGAGAATCCGGGCACGTGCGGTAAGAACCGAACCCTGTCAAGGGCGGAAGGGGACCCTGGGCTGACACGGCCCCAATTCGCACGCTAGTTTCTTGGACATGTCTCGCGGACGCCACCGTCATTCCTCCGTCCTCGGCCGGGCCTTCCCCCCCACCGCCACCGGCGTACTGCTGGTCGCCGCACTGGCCGCTCTGCTTTTCAGTCAGGACACCATCCTGGTGCGCTCGGTGGGCGTCGCGGCGGTGATCGCGACGCTCGGCTTCGCGCTGCTGCTGCGCCAGCGGGACAAGGCGGCCCGGGCGGCCGCCGAGATGTCCGCGGCCCAGCGGATGCGCGCCGAGGAGCGGTTCGAGGAGCAGTTGGCCGAGGCCGAGTACGCGGCGGAGGTCGCCGAGGAGCGGGCCACCCGGTTCGGGCGGCGGCTGACGGCGGAGAAGTCGCGGCTGGCGAAGGCCGAGACCGAGATCGCCCGGCTGCTGCGCGAGCGGGCCGTGACCGTCGCCGAGCAGGCACTCAAGGAGGCCGAGGCGGCCCAGCGGGCGCTCGCCGCGAGCCGTCCGAAGCACCCGGCCAGCCCGGCCGCGTACGTGCGGGCGGCGTCGGTGCTGCGGCACCTGGAGCGCCGCGCGGCGGAGCAGGAGGCGCAGCGGGCGCGTACGGCGGGTGCGGAGGTCGCCCTGCGGGCGCGTGCGGCGGAGCCGGCGGTCGCCCCGGCCGCCCCGGCGGTCGCGGTGCCCGCACCGGTGGCCGTGCCGGCTCCGGTGGCGCCCTCGGTGCCCACTCCGGGGCAGGCCCCGGTCGCCCAGTCGCCGGTGCGTCCCGAGCCGGCGCGTCCCGAGCCGGTGCGTCCGGAGCCGGTGCGCCCGGCGCTGACCGCGACGGTCGGTCAGCTCGGCGGGACTCCGGCCGTGCCCGCCGCGGCGCCCGCGCCGGGGGAGCGGCAGCGGCCGCGGCCGGCGCAGTCCGGGCAGGCGCGCGGGCAGGGCTTCAGCTTCTTCGGCCGCGGTTCGGCCGTTCCGGCGCGCCCGGCGGCCCCGGCGCCGGCGGTGGGCAGCGTCGCCGAGCTGGGGGAGCGCGCCGACCTGGCGGACGTGGTGGGCGACGAGGCGGTGGCCGCGAAGGCCGAGGCCGAGGCCCGGGCGGCGGAGCCGGCCGAGCGGCCCGAACAGGGCGAGCCGACCGTGGTGGACCTGACGCCGGAGGACGAGACCGAGCTGATCGAGCTGCCGGAGCTGCGCGCCTCGCGCTGAGGCGACCGGGCCCCGGAAAACGAGAACCGCGGGTGCGTCAGATCTGCACGCCGAAGTCCTGGGCGATGCCGGCCAGGCCGGAGGCGTAGCCCTGGCCGACGGCGCGGAACTTCCACTCCGCGCCGTTGCGGTAGAGCTCGCCGAAGATCATCGCGGTCTCGGTGGCGGCGTCCTCGGAGAGGTCGTAGCGGGCGATCTCGGCGCCGCCGGCCGCGTTCACCACGCGGATGTAGGCGTTGCGGACCTGGCCGAAGTTCTGGCCGCGGGCGACGCCGTCGTAGATGGTGACCGGGAAGGTGATCTTGACGGCCTCGGCCGGCAGGCCGGACAGGCTGATGTTGAGCGCCTCGTCGTCGCCCGCGCCCTCACCGGTGCGGTTGTCACCGGTGTGCACGACGGTGTTGTCCGGCGTGCTGGTGTTGTTGAAGAACACGAAGTGGGCGTTGGACAGCACCTTGCCGTCCGCGTTCAGGACGATCGCGCTGGCGTCGAGGTCGAACTCGGCGCCGGTCGTGGTGCGGACGTCCCAACCCAGGCCGACGGTGACCGCGGACAGGCCGGGGGCCTCCTTGGTCAGCGAGACGTTGCCACCCTTGGAGAGGCTCACTGGCATGACGATTGCAGTCCCTTCGTTCGCTTCGTGCGCTATTTCCCGGGACAACGCAATACTCCGGCGGCTTGGTTCCGCAGGAAGCGTGAATTCTTCGCGGGCGCCAATCGGAGGGCAAAGCCCGGGCAAAGCCGGTGTCAGATCCGCCGGAACCGGCCCTGCAGAGTCCAGATGTTCGGATTGTCGGCCAGGCCGGGGTGCATGTCGAAGAGGTCGGCCAGGGTGTCCTGGAGGAAGTCCCGGGCCTCGCGCCGCAGTTCGCCGTGGCGGACCACCACCGGCGGCTCGTCCGGCAGCCAGGTGGCGGTGACCTCGACCCAGTTGAAGCGGCGGGCGAAGCGCAGCAGCTCGGTGTTCTGGGTGAAGTCGAGGTCGGTGGTCTGCACCCGGGCGGCCCGGCCGCCGTCCGGGTCGCGGTCCAGGAGTTCGGCCACGTCGCACAGCGCCCAGGCGAAGTCGAGCACCGGAACCCAGCCCCAGGCGGTGGACAGGTCCGAGCCCTCGCCGTCCAGGTAGACGTCGCCGCAGAACAGGTCGTAGCGCAGGGCGTGCACGGACGCGGTGCGGTAGTCCGTCTGCGGGGGGTCGGGGAAACGGTTGGAGAGGGAGTAGCCGAGCTCGATCACGTACGCCATTGTCGGGGCTCGGGGCGGATCGGGGTAACCGGGTGCGCGGGCGCGGGGGCGTACCGATAACCGGGTGACCGGGCGGGCCGGGCGCGGGATGATGGACGCATGTCCGAGCCCATCCGCGTACGGGGGTCGGTGGTCGTCCCCGACGCCGAGCTCGTCTGGCGCTTCTCGCGTTCCTCCGGCCCCGGCGGCCAGCACGTCAACACCTCCGACTCCAAGGCGGAGCTGCGCTTCGACCTGGCGTCGACCGGGGCGTTGCCCGAGGTGTGGCGCGAGCGTGCGCTGGAGCGGCTGGCCGGCCGGCTGGTGGACGGCCGGGTGCTGGTGGTCCAGGCCTCGGAGTTCCGCTCGCAGTGGCGCAACCGGGAGGCGGCCGCGGCCCGGCTGTCGGCGCTGCTGAGCGAGGCGTGCGCGCCGCCGCCGAAGGCCCGGCGGGCGACCAGGCCGAGTCGGGGAATGGTCGAGCGGCGGCTGACCAACAAGCGGCTCCGCTCCGAACTGAAGCAGGGCCGCCGGGCGCCGCGCGGCGGCGAGTAGCCGGCGGGCGGTTCAGCCGAGGGTGCGGTAGCCGCCGCGGAAGTAGAGCAGCGGGCGGCCGGCCGGGTCGGGGACCGCGGCCTCCAGGACGCGGCCGAGCAGCAGGGTGTGGTCGCCGGCGGGTATCCGCTGCTCGGTGCGGCACTCGACGGTGGCCAGCGCGCCGTCGATCAGCGGGGCTCCGGTGCGCGGGCCGCGCCGGTGCGGGGTGTCCGCGAACAGCAGCCGGTCGCTGAGCCGGCCCTTCATGGCGAACCGGGAGCCGAGCGTCTTCTGTCCCTCGGTCAGCACCGAGACCGCCCAGGTGTCCGTCCGGGAGAGGACCTCGTCCATCCGGGAGTCCTCGCGGACCGAGATCAGCACCAGCGGCGGCTCCAGCGACACCGAGAGGAAGGACGTGGCGGTCATGCCGACGTCCTCGCCGTCCTCGGGGTCGTGGACGGTCACCAGGCTCACGCCGGCGGCGAGCTGGGAGAGGGCAGCCCGGAACTCGTCGGGCGTGGCGTGGGGGGCAGCTTCGGGCTGCGGGGACGGGTACACGTACCGCACGGTAGTCGTCACCCGGGAGGAACGGCATCGGGCCTTGGTCGTAGGACCGGCGCTCCGGCCGAAGGGTTGCGCCCGGTGGCCGAACTCACCCTCAGGAGTGAAGCGGCCGGACCGGCGGGCCCAGTCGGCTTCAGTCCGGGGCCCATGCGGTCGACCACCAGAAATGTGCCGATAGCGCTTTATGTCCCGCTATGGGACAGATGAACTGATTAAGGGCGCATTAGTGTCGTGTGATTTAAGTCACAAGTGATGGCCTATTGCTGACCGAGCGTGCCGAGCGCTGTGCTCCCTGTGATTCAGTTCTTCTGGCAATCGGACGATAACCAATCAAGAACTATCCGAAGCAGCCGGGGAGCCCCCGCATGGAAGCCGAGTCGGAGCCGTACGTCCGTCTCGCGACCCTCCGCACCTTGCACCGGGTCGTGGCGGACCTCAACGCTGCCCGCAGCCTCGCTGGCACGCTCCAGGCCGTTGTCGAAGGCGCGGTGCACGGGCTCGGCTTCGACGCCGCCGCCGTCAGCCTGGTCCGGCCGGACGGCGACCTCGTGGTGGCGGCCGTCTGGGAGCTGGAGGAGAGCCCGATGGGCGGCCCCTCCGTGCTGCTCGGCCAGGTCGGCTCCCGGGAGTCCTGGGACCGGCTGCTCGGCGTCAGCGACCACTGGGGCACCCTGCGCTTCCTGCCGTACGACCGCGGCTGGGCCGTCGCCAGCGACATCCCGCGCTGGATCGGGGACAGCCCGCTGCCGGTGTACGCCAACGACTGGCACCCCGCCGACGGGCTGCTCGCCCCGATGTACAGCGCCGGCGGCGACCTCCTCGGCGTCCTCTCGGTGGACCGCCCGCGCAGCGGCAAGCGGCCCGGGGCGTGGACCCGCGAGGCCCTGGAGATGTTCTCCCTGCAGGCCTCCATCGCGATCGGCAACGCCCGGCTGCGGGCCGAGATGCAACGCGCGCTGGCCCGCCTGGAGAAGGAGCAGCAGGCGCTGCGGGCCAGCGAGGAGAGCTTCCGCCAGGCCTTCGAGTACGCGCCCAGCGGGATGGCGATCACCGAGCTGCACGGCGTCGGGCGCGGCCAGCTGACCAGGGTCAACGACGCGCTCTGCCGGCTGCTCGGCCGGCCCCGGGCGGTGCTGCGGCAGCAGAGCTTCGCCGACCTCGTGCACCCCGAGGACCGGGCGCTGCTGGAGCGCACCAGCGCCGAGAGCGGCCGCGCGGAGCTGCGGCTGTCCCGGCGGGACGGCGGCTACCAGTGGGTCTGCCTGCGCAACTCGATCGTCGCGGACGCGGCCGAGGGCCCGAGCTTCCTGCTCACCCACGTCGAGGACATCGAGGACCGCAAGCGGCACGAGTTCCAGCTCGCCCACCGGGCCAGCCACGACGCGCTCACCGGGCTGCCGAACGGCGCCGAGCTCAAGACCCGGCTGGCCCGCCGGCTCTGCGCCCAGCCGCAGCCGGTCGGCGCCGCGGCCGGCCAGGTCGAGGCGGCCTACCCGCAGCCGTACGGCTACCCGGCCGACTCCTACAGCGCGCACACGGCGCACGAGCGGCTGGAGGGCGCGGACCCGTACGCCGGGCCGGTGCACGGCTACGGACTGCCCGAGGGCCTGCCGAGCGGGCTCGGCCCGGGCTACGGGGAGCACGTCCACGCGGTGGTCCCGGCCGAGTACGGGCCGGGCGGCGAAGCCTGGTCGGCGCCGTTCCGCTCCGGCGGCGCGGCGGCGGTGGACAAGGGGCTCGCGGTGCTCTTCTGCGACCTGGACGGATTCAAGTCGATCAACGACCGGTTCGGCCACAACGCGGGCGACGCGGTGCTGGTCGAGGTGGCCCGGCGGCTGAGCCAGGCCGTCCGGGACGGTGACACGGTGGCCCGGCTCGGCGGTGACGAGTTCGTGGTGCTGGCCGACGGGATCGGCCGCGAGGAGGCCAAGGACCTCGCCCACCGGCTGCGGGGCGCCATCATCCCGCCGATGCGGATCGACGGACGGGCGATGCGGGTGGGGGTGAGCCTCGGGGTCGGCTGGGCCGGCTGCGGGATGAGCATCGAGGAGGTGCTGCACACCGCCGACGAGCGGATGTACGACGAGAAGCGGGCCCGGGGCGGGGCGGTGCGCGGAGCGCGCGGCGAGCGCTCGCACCGGCGCGCGGGCTGAACCGGCGGACGGCCGGTGCGGGCTCGGGTCCGCCCAGGTCGGCCCGGGTTACCCGTGAGTTGTCAAGGGGTCTTTTCCCGCCGTCACATCCGACAGGTAGGGTTCCCGGTACGACAGCGTCCATGATCTGCGCCGCCCGCAGCTGGCGGCGCACCGGATGGGGGAGCAGACCACCGTGACGACCGCCGGCAGCAACGGAGTGCCCGAGGGCCAGGGGGGCGGTGCCCCGCAGGACGACGACCCGTTCGGCTACCTCTACCGCCCGGCCGACGGTTCCACCGGGCAGCCGGCCGAGCCGCAGCAGGGGGTCCCGCGCACGTCGTACAACCGCCCGATGGAGGTCGGGCGCGCGCAGTACGGCCAGCACTACCATCAAGGGGGGCCGCAGCGGGCGCAGCAACAGCAGCAGCAGCCGTACGGCCAGCAGGGCATGCCGCCGCAGGGGTACCCGGGCGGTCAGCCGCAGGCCCCGTACGGCGGTCAGCCCGGATCGCCGCAGCAGCCCGAGTACGGTGCCGCGCCCACCCAGCAGACCCGCTACGCGGAGCACTCCCGGCCGCAGCCGGGGGAGGAGCCGCGCAGCAGCGGCCGGAGCAAGGGCGCGGTGATCGGCGCGGTCGCCGTGGTCGCGGCGATAGCGATCGGCGCCGGCATAGCGCTCTCCACCGGGGACCCGGACGACACCAAGAACACCAAGGGCGGCGCCGCGACCACCGCCCCGCCGGCCCCCAACAGCCCGGCGCCGACGGCCACGAACGCGAGCGCCGGCCCCACGTCGAGCGCCACCGCCATCTCCGGGCCGACGAGCGTGGACGCGGGCCAGCTCCAGGCGCAGAACGCGCCGTCCGGCAACAGCGTCAAGGGCGCCAAGTCCGCCGACGGCAGCTACCTGACGCTCCAGCCGGGCGGTTCGGTGACCTGGACCGGCGACATCGCCACGGCCGGGACGTACAAGCTGAGCGTGCACTACAACTACTCGGGCGCGGACATCAAGGGCGGGGCCGCGGTGAACGGCAAGGACTGGCCGAGCGGGGTGACCTACAAGATCTACGGGGCGCCCCCCAAGGACCAGACCGCCGCCTGGTTCTCCACCTGGATACTCCCGCAGTTCCAGGCCGGGCCGAACTCGGTGACCTTCACGGTGCCCTCCGGGCCGATCCTGATCGACCAGATCACCATCGAGCCGAGCGGCTGACGCCGCCGCGGACGCGACGCGGCCGCCCGCCCCCGAGGGGGACGGGCGGCCGCGTCGTGTTCCGGGCGGGTCGCTCAGTCGGCCTTCACGGGCCGGAACGCCTCGTCGCCGAGCACCCAGCGGCCGCGGCGCATGACGGCGACCAGGTCGTAGCTCTCGGAGTCGACCACGACCAGGTCGGCGAGCTTGCCGGTCTCCAGC
>NZ_JBHXTL010000139.1:0-24893 GCF_042677365.1 Kitasatospora sp. NPDC127116 | reverse complement strand
CCCTGGTTGGGCGGGGACCGGCGTTCGGCTTTTCCCGGGCCGGGGCACCCCGAACCGCCCGTAGGGGAGGCCCGGTTGCCCTCAGGGGCCAGGCCGGTTGCCCTCAAGGGACAGATCAGAGCCGGTTACCGGCGGGTCGGTTTGGTTCGGACGGGTGCACGATGCAACAGTGTCCGTCGGGTATTGACATGGTCACGGGATGTGAGGGGAGATGCGGGGGGAGCGGGAACTCGGAGACGAACGGACCGGAAACGTTCAGTTTCCTTGCCGGATGTCGCTCAGGGTCCCGCTGACGTTGAGGAGTTCGTGGCACGTGGGCGCCTGCTTGCCCGAGGCCGGGGTGCCCGGCACCTCGCAGGTCACGCTCGCGGTCACGGCCTGGTCCTCGGGGACCTGGAGGGGAGTCACCCAGTGGTAGTCCTGGTTGCGGAAGGTCTCCAAGGCGATCGTGGTGATGGTCTTGTTGCCGGCCGTGATGGTCACCAGTCCCTGGTCGCCCTGGAAGTTGGCGACCACGAGGTCGGTGATGTCGAAGACCTTGCCGTGCGGCACCTGGTAACTGCCGGTCGTGGCCGCGCCGTTCTCGGTCACGACGTCGATCGTGGCGGAGCTCTGCTGGCCGGTCCCCGGCACCGCCAGGCCGCCCGGACCCGGACCGCCCTGGCTGCCGGGGCCGGTGGTCGGCTTTCCGGCGCCCGGCTTGGTCTGGCCGCCCGGGGTGCTCCCGTTGGCGGGGCTGCCCGGGGTGTCACCGGCCGGGACGCCGGCGGGCGGGGCCGGAGTGGCGTTCTGCTGGGCGACGGCCTTCTCGGCCGCCTGCTTCGCGGAGCTGCGCACCGCCGGGCGGACCAGGGCGAACCAGGCCAGCAGCAGCGCGATCAGCGCCGCCAGGAGCGCGAGCAGCCACTTCGGGAAGATCGGCAACTGGAGGAACTCGCCGTCCAGGACCGGCTTCTGGACGGGCGTCGGCGCGGTCTCCGGTGCGGCTTCCGGCGCCTTGGCCCCGTCCTTGCCGTCCTTCGCGTCCTTCCCTCCCTTGTCGTCCTTGCCGTCCGCCCGCTCCTCCGGGCCCACCGTCACCTCGAACGGCCAGGTCGCCTGCTTGCCGAACCAGATCAGCTTGCGGGTGCGCGCCTGCACCCGCACCTCCCCGGACTCGCCGGGCTCCAGCCGCAGCTTCTCCGGCGTGACCCGGAACCGCAGGTCCTCACCGGCCTGTCCCGGAGTGAACGTCACACCGGTGGGAGCGTTGCCGAGGTTGCGCACCGAGGCCCGGTAGCGCCCGCGCAGCCAGCCGCGGCGACGGCGCGGGGCCAGCGCGGCCTGCAGCTCCTGGAACGGCGTCACGGTGACCGTGGCCTCCGGCACCGTCACCAGGTCGGGGCGCTCGACCGGCAGCACCCGGATGCCGAGCGGGAACTCGCCGGCCCGGGTGGCGGGGGAGCGCGGCGGAGCCAGCCGGACCGTCACCGTCTCGGAGGTCCCCGGGTACAGCGACACCCGGGCCGGCTCCACCTTCGTCCAGCCGGCGCAGTCGCCGACCACCTCGAACGTGTAAGCCTCAACGATGTCAAGATCGTTGCGTACCGTCAGGGTCGTGGTGGCCACGCCACCGGGGGCCACCGTCAATGCTGGCAGGCCGAGTTCGGCGGATGTGGTCATAGCGTGACGGTAGGGCCGTACCGCTCCGGAGAAGAGGGCCGTACGGGCAAGCTGGGGGCCACACCCCTTGCCCGTACGGACCGACCGGAGACCCCGCCCGGTCCCGTCGCGGGCCCGGCCCGGCTCCGCGTGACCCGCACCCAAGCCCCCGGCCGTCACCGCTTCGCGGTGCCCGGCCGTCACCCTCGCAGGCACTTGCAGAATGGAGCAGTTCGATGACGTCGACCGATACAACCCGTGAGGAAGTCGTCACAGCCCGCCGGACCACGGTGGCATCGAAGCCCGCCGGCGCCACCGTCCCGCGCGTACCCGCCCAACTGCGCGGCAGGCCGAGCCAGGTGCGGGTGGCGGTCTACGCGGAGGACCTCATCCTGCAGACCGGCGTGGTCCAACAGCTGCGCCAGCGGCCCGAGGTGGAGCTGCTGAGCGAGAGCGAGGCCGGGCAGGCCGAGGTCTCCCTGCTGGTGGTGGACTCGTTGACGGAGACGGTGACCGAGCACCTGCGGCGGCTGCGGCTCGCCACCACCGGCCGGATAGGCCTGGTGGTGGGGCACTTCGAGGCCGGCGGGCTGCAGACCATCGTGGAGAACGGGGTCGCCGCCGTGCTGCGCCGCTCCGAGGCCGACCAGGACCGGCTGGTGCACCTGATCACGGCCCTCGCCAACGGCGAAGGCGTGATGCCCGGCGACCTGCTGGGAGAGCTGCTCGACCGGATCGGGATCCTCCAGCGCACCATGCTGGACGGGCGGGGCCTGACCCTCTCGACCTTAACCGCGCGGGAGGCGGAGATGCTGAAGCTGGTGGCGGAGGGCTTCGACACCAGCGAGATCGCCGCCAAGACCTCGTACTCCGAGCGGACGGTGAAGAACGTGCTGCACGAGATCATCACCCGCCTGGGCCTGCGCAACCGGGCCCACGCCGTCGGGTACGCGATGCGGCGCGGCCTGATCTGATGGCCGCGGTGCCTCGCCCGGCCTGCTGGGCGGGCGAGGCACCGAGTGGAGCGGGGCCCTACTGAGGGGACATGACCTCGTAGAGGTTCCCGGCGTCATCCGTGAAGTACAGGCCGCGAGGGCACAACGGGTGGTCGATCCGACCATTGCCGGGCTCGCGGGGGTCGTTGCCGTAGGGCACGCCGGCCTCGCGGAGCCGGGCGAGGATCCCGTCGAAGGAGGACGGGTCCACGTCGAAGGCCAGGTGATGGCCGGCCGGGTTCTCGACGGTCATGAAGTCCAGGGTGAGGGAGTCGTTGACCCGCACCGGCGCGAAGTGCCGGTCGGCGCCCTGGTAGTCGAGGCCCATGACGGAGGCGAAGAATCGTGCTGACGCCTCGTTGTCGACGGCCGGAACGATGGTGTGGTTCAGGGATATGGGCATGTGAGCTTGTCTCTCTCTTCGGTGATCAGAGCAGCCCGAAGTCGAATTCCCCGGTGGCGAGGGCGGCGATGAAGGAGGAGTGGGCCGCGCGGTCGAAGGCCAGAGCGGGGCCGGAAGGGTCCTTCGAGTCGCGGATGTAGGAGACCGGCCCGCCGGGGATGGCAACCTCGACGCAGTTCTCGTCTCCGCCGCTGTAGCTGGACTTCTTGAAGGTCGGCTGGGTCACTTGATCCTGTCTCTCTGTGCGGTGATGAAGGCGAGCGAGGAGTCGACGGACATGGCTTCTGCTGTGATCTCCTGGAAGTTCGACCTGCAGAGCTCCACGTCGGTTGGGTCCTCGACCCACAAGGAGCTCATCATTCCTTCGACCAGGACGACGTCGAGGTCCTTCCGCTGCGGGAACCCCATGAGCGTGAACGCTCCGTACATTCCCGGGTGGACTGCCGCGCCGATCGGCATGACCTGGATGTTGACGTTGGACAGACCGCTGAGGGTCAGCAGCCTCTCCAGCTGAGGGACCATGATCTCGGGGCGGTTCGTGTTCGAGCAGAGGGCCGCCTCATGGATGACGGCCCATACCTGCACGGGGTTCGGGCGCGTGAGGATGGATTGGCGCGCCATTCGGACCTGGACCAGGTCCTCGACGGTCCCACCAGACCGGTTGCGCAGGCGCTCGATGATGATGCGCGCGTATTCGGGGGTCTGGAAGAGACCAGGAATGAAGGCGGGCTCGTATGTCCGGTAGGTAGTGGCGTCGGCTTCCAGAAGGATCAGGTCGTTCGCTGTGGCGTTGATGACGTCGCGATAGCTCAGCCACCAGCCGCGCTTGCTTCCGTCCTTCGTGATGGCGATCAATCCGGCTCGATAGTCCTCGTCGTCGCATCCGTAGTAGTCGAGGAGCTTGATGACGTCCTCGATCTTGGCTGCGGTGTGGGCGGTCTCGATCCGAGTGAGCTTGGGCTGGCTCATCCCGGTGGCTTCCGCGACCACCTCGGCGGTGAGCTTCCGTTCCTCACGGAGCTTCCGCAGTTCGCCGCCGAGCCTTCGCCGGCGAACGGTCGAGACTGCCATGGTGTCCCCTCCTGAGCTGTCAGTTGACCAGTTTGCCCGCGTGATGGGCGCCAGCGCTACCAACAACTGGCCGTCAAGGCAGCCGAATTCAGGTTCGATTTGCATATATGCGAACTCTGATAGCGGAGTTGCGCTGTGCATCGCATAGGCCCCATGCTGAGCGTAGCGGGTCATGTGCGCTGCGTATGCATCGGCCTGTGACCTCGCCTTTCCTCGGGCGTATCTGCCGGGGTCTGGCGACGAATGATCCACTTCACCCCCCACGGAGGTTCCTTCGTGTCTCCCCTTGGACTCCCCCCTGACTGGTCGGCCGCGCGCGAGGAGTTGCGCGAGGCCACGGCGCGCGCCGGGTGGAAGCCCGACCTGGTCGCCGATGCCGAACTCGCACTCCTCGAACTGTTCGTCAACGCCTGGCGCCACGGCGGCAGTGCGGCGCCGCTCGTCGTCATCGCGGTGCTCGACCACGTCCTCCGGGTCTCCGTCAGTGACGGGAGCCCCATCGTCCCGATCCAGCGCGACGGCTCCGACCTGCTCGGGGTCTCCGGCCGGGGCCTGCGCCTCGTCCGTTCCCTCACCGACCGCTTCGGTACGGAGCCCCGGAAGTCCGGGAAGTCCTGCTGGTTCGAGCTGGACGCCGCCGCGTGACCGCCGACCACCGCCGCCCGACCGGGCCGGCCGACGCGATCATGCGGACCTACACCGAGCCCGAGGTCGCCTCGTTGCTCGACGAACTCCACTCCCGCGGCCGCAAGTTCGGTCTGATCTGGCCCGCCCTGGCCACGGACCGGGTGGTCGACGGCCGCGTCCTGGTCCGCTTCGGCGCCGCTCCGGCCAGCACCGTCCTCAACCTCCTCGCGATCCTCCGCCACTACGACAAGGCCGAGGCCCCGTGCGACTCCTGATCGACCTCGTCCTTCCTCTCCTCCTGCTCCTCGCCATCGCCGTCGTGGGCCTCGGTGCGGTCGCGGTCCTGCGGATGCCCCACCGCCCGGACCCCATCGCGACCCCCGCCCCCGCCGCCGACCGGGACCGCAACGAGGACCGCCAACCCGTGGCCTGAAGCCCCACCCCGCCCACGCCGCCCGGCCGGACCCGCCGGGCGGCGGAGGCATGCGCGGGAAGTCGACCCCGCCGACTTCCTGCGCAGCAGACTTCTCAATGCTCTTGCCAAGGCCGTCAGACGCACCTCGGCCTTCAGCCGGGGGGTGGCCGGGCCGGGTCGGAGGCCGAGATCGGCACCGGGTTCCCCGAGGACTGCGAGGCAGTCGTCGACGCCTACGCCCCGACGCAGATCAACGGGCACTTCTGTCTCTCGCATCCGGCCACCGAGCGCTGGAACCTCGGGAGGAAGATCCGCGAGACCTCCCAGCCCTGGGCGGATCCGGAGGAGAAGATCCGCGTCGTGCTCGACCTGCCCGAGGTCCGGTTCGGGACGAAGGACGGCCGATGTCACCCGATGACCGCCCCGCGCCGATCTGCGGCCCGGACCGCGGCAGGTGAGCGACGCGAGCGCTTCGCCTGTTCGAGACCGCCGCCGCGTTCACCGATTTCCTGCTGCGCCGCTTCGAGCGGGTGGACCGCCCGCCGTTCATCGACCACTGCCGGGCCGGGGAAGGCCGCCTGGTACCACCGGAGCGCGGTGGGCAACCGGCCCGGATCGGAAGCGGGGTGGGAGGAGGCAATCCTGGGCTGGTCAGGCCGACCGGCGGACCGGTAACGTAGTGATCTTCGCCACGGGCAGGTCGGCGGAGTCCTGAAGGCGAACGCCGATGACCGACGTGTACGTCCGACGTGCGGAGCTGCGCCTCGACGCGGCCCTGGAGGGCCTCGCTCTCGTCCTCCGCGGGGCGACCGCGCGCCCGGAGGAGCACAACTGCGAGTGCCATTGGGGCAGTGCCGAAGAGCTCGCCCTCCTCAAGGTGCCGGGCGTGCGACTCGATCCCGACCTCCTCCGGCGGACCTGGCAGGCCCCCGACTGGAGCGACCACGGCTCGGTGCTCCGCCGTGTCCTGCCTCAGCTCGCGCGCGCCGTCGTCGACAGCCGGTCCGAGTCGTCCCGGTACCAGGACGAGATCGGTCTCTCGCTGGCCCGCGGGCGCTGGCAGGAGTGGCCCCGGGAGCAGGCCGCGGCAGTGCGGGAGTTCCTGCACGCGTTCTGGGCCCACAGCCTCGTCACTCCCGACCCCCTCGCGTACGCGCGCGGGACCCTCGTCCTGTGCGTCGAGGCGTCCGGCGAACTGAGCCCCTGGCTCGACGTCTGGGAGGCGCTGGAGCATCCGACGGCCGACCGGAACCTCGCGGAGGCCGTCGACGCGTGGGACTACGACCTGCTCGTCGACCAGCTCCCCTGGAGCACCTGGCACGACAAGGACGCCATGGTGGCCGTGCTCACCGCCTGGCTCACCCGGCACGCCCCCGCCCGGCTGAGGGCGCACAACGCACCGGAGGACCTGCTTCACCGTCTGAGACTGATCGGCCTCACCGGGCCCGACCGCTGGGACGATCCGCATTGGCCCCACTACAGCTACTGACCATGGGCCGGCTCTCCCGGGCGGAGCGCTCCCGGGCGGAGCTAGGGTCTCCGCATGCTCCTGTGGATCAACGGCCCGTTCGGCGCCGGCAAGACTCAGACCGCGCACGAGATCCGGTGGCGCCTTCCCGGCAGTGTCGTCTGCGACCCCGAGCACGTGGGTTTCGGCCTGCACCGGATGATGCCGCCGTCGATGCGCGGGGACTTCCAGGATCTTCCCGCCTGGCGGCAAGGTGTCGTCGACGTGCTGGACCGAGTCCTCACCGATCACGACGGTGTGGTGATCGCACCGATGACGGTCGTGGAGCCGGTGTACTTCCGGGAGACCGTCGGCCGGTTGCGGGAACGCGGCCATGACGTCCGCCACTTCACCTTGCTGGCCGAGCGCGCCACGGTGCTGCGACGGCTGCGTGAGCGCGGTTTCGGGCACGTGGTGCAGTTCGTCGCCGGGAAGGACGCCCCGCTGCGCCGGGAGAGTTTCGCCGTGTCGAAGCTGGACCTGTGCCTGGAGCGTTTGCGCGAGGAGGAGTTCGCCCAGCACGTGTGGACCGACCGGCTGACGGTCGCCCAGGTGGCCGACCGCATCGCCGCCGCTTCGGGGCTGACGCTCGCTCCGAACACCGAGGGCGTTCTCCGGGGGCGCGTCCGCCGGGCCTGGACAGGGGTCCGGCACATCCGGTTCGACTGAACTGTGGCGGCGGAGGGGCGCACGGGAAGTCGGCCCGGCCGACTTCTCACGCGAGGTGCGGGCCGGCTGCCCTTCGGGGACACCGGTTGTTTCCCCCGCCGAGGGTGCCCGGGCTCTCCCGCGGCGCGCCCTCGGCGGGGAGACTGCGGGCAGACCGCCCCTGCAACCTGTGAGGTCGAGCGTGATCGGCGCCACCGCCACCCCCCGCTCCGTCCGGCGGCCGGCCCGGGCCGCCGTCGCGGTGCTGCTCGCGCTCGCGGCGGCCCTGGCGACCCTGGCCGGCGCCGCCCCCGGGGGGAAGGTCACCGCCGCCCCGGTGGCCGCGGTCGACCCGGCGGCCGGGCGGATCGTCTTCGCCGGCACCAACCACCGCGGCCTCGGCAAGGTGACCGGCGCGGAGTCCAGCACCCCGCTGTTCGGGCCCGGACCGGTCCACTTCGACCAGGACCCGTCGGCCCGCGGCGACGAACTGGTCTTCACCAGCCTGCGGGACGGCCCGCTGCCCCAGGTGTACCTGCGCGACGCGTCCGGCGCGGTGCGCCGGCTCACCACCGGCATGGACACCGCGCATCCCGCGCTGGCCCCGGACGGCAAGGGCGTCGTCTTCGAGTCGCTGGAGCCCCGCGCCGGAGGCGGCAGTCCCCAGAAGGTCCTGTGGGCGGTCGGCCGGGACGGCAGCGGACTGCGCCGGATCACCGACGGCGCGGCCGACGAGACCCACCCGACGGTCTCGCCGGACGGCAAGTGGATCGCGTACTCCTGCGCCGGCGAACCGGATCACCGGCAGATCTACCTGCGGCCGTTCGAGGGCGGCGCCCCGGTCAAGGTCACCAACGTGACCAGCGGGGACGCGGTCGACCCGACCTGGAACCCGCTGAACGACGACGCCCACCGCAACGAGATCGTCTACACCTGGGACCAGGGCGCCCAGGGCCGGACCCTGATGCTCACCTCGCCCACCGGCGGCGACAAGGCCTTCTTCCCCGGCACCGGCTCCACCTGGAAGACCGGCTCCGCCGCCTGGATGGCCGACGGCACCGGTGTGCTCTTCCTCAGCGCCGACCTGCTCGACCCCAACAACCCCAGCCCGCAGCCCGACCCGTCCCAGCCGCCGGTGGTGAACCTCTACCGCGCGCTCACCTGCAACTGCGACGCGCCCCGACTGCTCTACCGCGCCAACCGGCTGATCGCCGCACCGGCCTGGCTGGGCACCCAGAACGAGGGCGGCCCCGTCGTCGAGCAGACCAGCGCCGCCGGCGCCAACGTCGCCGACGTCCAGGACGTCCGCCCCGACGGGGGCGACCCGCGCGACCTCGGCATCAGCGTGCTCCGGGAGGACCCGGCCGCCGGCAGCAACACCAGCACCGACCCCGGCGCCGACCCGCTGTTCCACCCCCGTCCCGGCTTCGACCCGTGGTTCGAGCGCCAGACCTACACGCCCGACGGCCGGCAGATCGTGGTGACCCGCTACGAGGACGGCCCCGCCGGACGGATCCAGCGGATCTGGCTCGCCGACGCCGACGGGGCGAACCCGCAGCCGATGAACCTCGCCGGGCGCGGCCCGAACGACCGGGACACCGACCCGTCGATCTCCCCGGACGGCAGGCTGATCGTGTTCAGCCGCAGCGCCCCGGCCAGCGGCGACCAGCCGGCCCGGCCCGGGCGGGTCCTGATCGCCGAGATGGCCACGGGGCGGATCGTCGGCACCGTGCAGCCGCCGGCCGGTCAGCGCGGCGCCTCCGACGGCCAGCCGTTCTGGTCCCCCGACGGCAAGCTGATCGCCTTCTCCCGGACGGCGGTGGTCAACGAGAACGCCGGCAACCTGCACGTCTGGACCGTCGCCGCCGACGACCTCACCCGGCAGACCGACCTCAGCCGGACGGCCTGCCCGGGCAACTGCAACGTCATCGACGACAGTCCCGCCTTCGCCCCCGACGGCCGCCGCATCGCCTTCAACCGCAAGGCCGGTGACGGCGGGAACAACCAGCAGGACGGGGTGGTGGTCACCACGCCGACCGGCGAGGGCTGCACGGTGGTCGTGCCCACCGGGCTCGGCCAGGGCGCCTGCACCCGGCCGCTGCCCGACCGCCCCACCACCGGGCCCTTCCAGCCCCGCGACGTCGCCTGGACGGCGAACAGCGCCCAGCTGGTGCTGACCTCCCGCCGCGCCGCGCCGCCGAGCTCACCGGAGGGGCTCAAGGTCTACGACTTCGCGACCGCCCAGCTCACCGAGCTCGACTGGCGGCTGCCGGGGCGCCAGAAGGAGCCGGCCGTCCAGCAGTCCGTCGACCTGGCGGTCAGCGTGCCCGAGCGGACCCCGGCCGTCCCCGTCGACGGCAGCACCGAGGTGACCGTCACCGTCACCAACAAGGGCCCCGCGCCCTCGCCCGGCACCGCCCTCACCGTCTCGGTGCCGACCGGCGCCCGGCTCGACAGGCTGACCACCCCGACCGGATCGTGCGACGCCGCCGCGCTGCGCTGCGAACTCGGCACCCTGACCCCGCGCCAGGTGGTCCGGATCAAGGCCACCCTGACCGGCACCCGGCCCGGCGTCCCGGACTTCGGCTGGAGCGTCACCGGGACGGTCGTCGACCCGAACCCCGACGACGACTTCGCCCGGACCTTCCTTCCGGTGCTGGAGCCGCCGACCCCGTCACCGACCCCCACCCCGTCGCCGACCGCCTCGCCGAGCCCGACCCCGAGCCCGACACCCACGCCCAGCCCGACCGCCACGCCCAGCCCGACACCCACACCCACCTCCACCCCCGCACCGCCGCCGCCCCCGGCACCCGCCCCGCCGCCCCAGGCCGGCCCCGCGGTCGCGGTCGACGCCCAGCCGAACCCCGGCTACGTCGGCGGCCACGTGACCGTCAGCTACACGGTGCGCAACACCGGCCAGGCCCTCGCCACCGGCCTGCGCCTGACCCTCGGCCTGCCCGCCGGAGTGCCCACCGAGGCCCTGCCCCCCGGCTGCCGGAACGGCACCTGCACGGTGAGCGACCTGGCCCCGGGCCGCAGCGCGGTGGTCCGGGTGGTGCTCTCGCCCGTGGCGGCGCTGGACACCACCATCACCGCGGAACTGACCACCACCGGCACCGACGCCACCCCGGGACCGCACCGGGCGAGCACCCCGCTGCGCATCCTCCAGCCCCGCATCGTCGCGGTGCCGCCGATCGGCAAGCCCGGCTTCGTGACCTCGGTGCGCGGCGTGGACTTCCCGCCCGGCGCGCCGGTCCGGTTCACCTGGAAGCCCGGCCTCACCGCCGCGGCCGCGCCCACCCGCCCGAAGGGCGACGGGACCTTCGCCGGCCAGCTGCTCATCCTCCCCAAGGACGAGACCGGCCCGCGCACCATCACCGCCGAGGGCCCCGGATTCTCGCCGGTGACCTGCCCCTTCCTGGTGGTGGAGGGCAGCATCGGCCCGCCCGGGGAGGTGGAGCGGCGGTGATCCACGAGGTCGACGAGGCGCTGCGACAGCTGCTTGCCGAGACCGGTCTGCCCGAGCGCGGGATCGACGTGGTCTTCGACGCGCCCACCCGGGACTTCGCTGCCCGGCGCAACGCGCCCACGGTCAGCGTCTACCTGTACGGGCTGCGCGAGGACACCGGCCGCCGGCAGGCCGGCGCCGTCGCGGAGTACGACGCGGACGGCCTGGTGACGGGCCACCGCCCCGCGCCCCGCTGGTTCGAGCTGGCCTACCTGGTCACCGCCTGGACCAACCGGCCGCAGGACGAACACCGGCTGCTGGCCGAGGTGCTGCAGTGCCTGACCGCCACCGACACGCTGCCCGCCCGGCTGCTCACCGGCACGCTCGCCGAGCTCGGACTGACCGTCGGGCTGGACATCGCGGGGCGCGACACCGGTCTGCCGTCGGTGTCCGACGTCTGGTCCTCGCTCGGCGGGGAGCTGCGGCCCTCGGTCGACCTCCGGGTGCTCGCCCCGCTGCCCGGCGGGCGCAGCCCGGCCGGGCCGCCGGTCACCGAGGGGCTGGTGCTGCACGCCGGAGACATCACCACCGTCGGGGACACCGCCAACGCCGGGGACACCACCGCCCCGGCCGGCCCGCCGCCCGCCGACGGCCCGGGCCGCCGGCTGCGCTACCAGGGCGCCGGGGACCCCGGGCCGGACGGCTTCGCCGCGCCCCGGGAACGCGGGCTGCCGCCCGGCCGCCGGGCCCGGGGCAGGGCGCGATGAGCCTCGACCTCGACCGGGCCCCGGAGGCCGCCTCGGCGGCCGACGGCGCAGCGCCCGGTCCGACCCACGACGGGCCGTCAGGACCGGACGACGGCGCACCGTTCGGTCCGGCCCCCGACCAGCTCTGGGAGCGGCTGCACCGGGTCGAACGGCGGGTCCGCGCCGCGGTGCGCGAGCGCCGGGCCGACGACCCGGACCCGGACGACCCGTACCGCGGCCAGTACCTCGGCCCGGAGGCGGTGGAGCGCATCCTGGCGGCCTCCGCCGCGGTGCACCGGAGCGCCCCGGACCCCGGCGACGGCCCGGCGCCGCCGCCCGGCTCCCGGCTCGGGCGGCTCAGCGCCGCCTTCGGGCTGCTCCCGGTCGACCTCGACCTGCTGCTGGTGGCGCTCGCCCCGGACCTCGACCCCCGCTTCGAGCAGCTCTACGGCTACCTCAACGACGACCTGACCCGCCGCCGGGCGACCATCGGCCTGGCCCTCGACCTGTGCGGACTGCCCGGGGCGGGCGCCGGCCGCTTCCGGTTCTCCGTCCGGGCCCCGCTGATCGCCGGCGGCCTGCTGGAGATCACCGAGCCGGACCGCCCGCTGCTCTCCCGCACCCTGCGCGTCCCGGACCGGGTGACGGCCCATCTGCTCGGCGACGACGAGCCGGACGGCACCCTCGCCGGGCTGGCCCGCCGGGCCGGGCCCGGGCGCCGCTCCCACCGGCCCCTCGAACAGCTGCGCGTCCTGGCCGCGGACGGCGGCCTGGTGCACCTGCTGGACCGGGGCGGGCACGCCGGCCCGCTCGCGGTGGCCGCCCTCGCGGCCGACGGCCCGCCGCCCCTGGTGGTCGACGCCGCCGCGCTCGCCGCCCGCCCGCCGGAGGCCACCGTACGGGTGCTCGCCCGTGAGGCGCGGCTGGGCGGGGGAGGCGTGGTGCTCGGACCGCTGGACCGGTTCGAACCCGAACGGCCCGAGCGGGCCGCGCTGCTGCGCGAGCTGTGCGCGGAACTCGCCGGTGTCCCGCTGGTGGTGCACGGCCCGCAGGTCTGGGACCCGGTCTGGGCGGCGCGGAGCCCGGTGGTGCTCACCGTCCCGCCGCCGGACGCGCGCGACCGGGCCGGGCAGTGGGCCCGCGCGCTGGGTGCGGAGCCGGGTGCTTCGGAGCCGCGTGGGGAGTCGGGCGAGGGGCCGGGCCAGGAACCGGGCGAGGAGTTGCCGGAGGAGCTGGCCGAGGCGGTGGCCGCCTACCGGCTGGACCAGGAGCAGCTGGCCCGCGCCGCCTCGGTCGCGGCCCGGACGGCGGCCGCCGAGCGGCGCCCGGTCCGGGCCGAGGACCTGCGCACGGCGGTACGGGCGCAGAACGCCGCCGGACTGGCCCGGCTCGCCCGCCGGATCGAGCCCGCGGTCGGCTGGTCCGACCTCGTCCTGCCCGCCCCCACCGCGGGCCGGCTGCGCGAGCTCGTGCTGCGCGCCCGGCACCGCGACCAGGTGCTCGGGCAGTGGCGGATGCGCCCGGGCGGCGGCCGGGGCAACGGCGTGATCGCCCTGTTCGCCGGGGAGTCCGGCACCGGCAAGACGATGTCGGCCGAGGTGGTCGCCGCCGAACTCGGCATGGAGCTGTACGTGGTGGACCTCTCCACCGTGGTGGACAAGTACATCGGCGAGACCGAGAAGAACCTGGAACGGATCTTCACCGAGGCCGCGCAGGTGAACGGCGTCCTGCTGTTCGACGAGGCGGACGCGCTGTTCGGCAAGCGCTCGGAGGTCAAGGACTCCCGGGACCGCCACGCCAACGTGGAGACGGCCTACCTGCTCCAGCGGATGGAGTCCTTCGACGGGATCGCCGTGCTGACGTCCAATCTGCGGGCGAACCTCGACGAGGCGTTCACCCGGCGGCTGGACGTCATCGCCGAGTTCCCGCTGCCGGACGTGGCGCAGCGTCGCCTGCTCTGGGACCGCTGCCTGGGGCCGCTGGTGCCCCGCGGCGACGATCTCGACCTGGACTTCTGCGCCCGGAACTTCGAGCTCACCGGCGGCTCCATCCGGGCCTGCGCGGTCTCCGCGGCGTATCTGGCCGCCGGGACGGGCGCTCCGCTGGGGATGGCGCAGCTGGTCTCCGCGGTGGTCGGCGAGTACCGCAAGCTCGGCCGGCTGGTGCTGGCGAGCGAGTTCGGGCCGTGGCTGGGCGCGCTCGGGGACACCGGGCACGGCTGACCGCCCCCGGGGCGGCGGGGGCGGCGCGGACGGTCGGCGGGGGCAGCCCGGGACGTCCGGGGCGCCTGCGCGGACGTCCGGCGGTGTCCGCCGGGGGCAGCGGTTCCTGCCCCCGGTCCGGGACCCGCGGACATGTTTCCGGGTGACGTCCGGGCAGCAGACTCGGGGGCGAATGACCGGCGCAAATGCTTGACCAGCCGAAGGAGCGCGTATGCCGTCGTACCTCACCCCGGGCGTGTACGTGGAGGAGGTCCAGTCCGGTGCCCGGCCGATCGAGGGCGTCGGCACGGCCGTCGCCGCGTTCGTCGGCTTCGCCGAGACCGGGCCCTTCCACGAGCCCACACTGGTGACCAACTGGGACCAGTACGTCCAGCGGTTCGGCGGCTTCACCGAGGGCACCTACCTGGCGCACTCGGTGTACGGCTTCTTCGCCAACGGCGGCGGCTCCGCCTACGTGGTGCGGGTCGGCGACCCGGCCCGGCAGGCGCCCGGCGCCGCCCCCGCCGTCACCGCGGCCCCGCCCGTCGAGATCGCCGGGTTCCTCTTCTCCGCCCGGCCGGGCGCGGGCGCCGAGGTGTCCGTCGAGGTCGCCGACCCGGAGGGGGAGAACGTCCCCGAGGACCGCTTCCGGCTGCTGGTGCGCCGGGGCACGGAGGTCGCCGAGACCTACGACGTCTCGACCCGCAAGAGCACCAAGGGCTACGTCGTCACCCAGCTGCGCGAGTCGAAGCTGGTCGCCGTCGCCGAACAGCCCGGCACCGCGCCGAGCCGCCCCGAGCGCCGCACCCACGCCCTGGCCGCCGCGCCCGCGCCGGCCGCGGCCCCGGTGGGCCGGCTCGACCCCGCCGAGTACGTCGGCGACGCCGCCGCCCGGACCGGCTTCGGCGGCCTGGAGGCGATCGACGAGATCACCATGGTCGCGGTGCCCGACCTGATGAGCGCCTACCAGCGCGGCGACCTCGACGACGAGGGCCTGCGCACCGTCCAGCTGGCGGTGATGTCGCACTGCGAGCAGATGGGCGACCGGATCGCCGTCCTGGACCCGCCGCCCGGCCTCAACGCCCAGCGGATGCGCACCTGGCGCAACGACGAGGCGGGCTTCGACTCCCGCTACGCCGCGCTCTACTACCCGTGGATCAAGGTGTTCGACCCGGCGAGCGGCCGCAACGTGCTGGTCCCGCCGAGCGGGCACGTCGCCGGGGTGTGGGCGCGCAGCGACGCCGAGCGCGGTGTGCACAAGGCGCCCGCCAACGAGGTCATCCGCGGCGCGGTGGACCTGGAGCTGCGCCTGAGCAAGGGCGAGCAGGACCTGCTGAACCCGATCGGCGTCAACTGCGTCCGGGCCTTCCCCGGGCGCGGCATCCGGATCTGGGGCGCGCGCACCCTCTCCTCCGACCCGGCGTGGCGCTACCTGAACGTGCGCAGGCTCTTCAACTACCTGGAGGAGTCGATCCTCCTGGGGACCCAGTGGGTGGTCTTCGAACCCAACGACGACCGGCTGTGGTCCAGCATCCGCCGGAACATCACCGCGTTCCTCACCGAGGAGTGGCGGCGCGGGGCCCTGTTCGGGCAGACCGCGGCCGAGGCCTTCTACGTCAAGTGCGACCGCGACAACAACCCGCCGGAGTCCATCGACCTCGGCCAGGTGATCTGCGAGATCGGCGTCTCCCCGGTGAAGCCCGCCGAGTTCGTGGTGTTCCGGCTGTCCCAGTTCTCCGACAGCACGAGCCTCGTCAACGAGTGACCGGCCCGGTCGGCACCACACCCCTCGGCGCCACTCCTCGGCACCCCTCGCATCGGAAGGTGACACAAACCCATGGCTGAAGGCGATCCGCTCTCCACACATATCTTCGGCGTTCAACTCGGCGGCTACAACGTTGAGTCCGTCAAGGAGATCAGCAACCTGACGGTCGAACAGGACGTCGTCGAGTACAAGCAGGTGACCCAAGAGGGCAAACTGATCGTCCGCAAGCAGCCCGGCGCCCGGCTCCCCGGCGAGGTGACCATCACCCGCGGCCTGGACAAGAGCGGCGCGTTCACGGACTGGATCAAGGAGACCCTCAACAACGGGGCGATCAACACCGCGCGGCAGAACCTCACCATCGAGGTCAAGGACACCACCGGTGCCACCCTGCGGCGCATCCAGCTGACCAACGCCTGGGCGAGCCGCTGGGAGGGCCCCACCCTCAGCGCCGGCGAGTCCAGCGCCGCCACCGAGACCGTGACCATCGTGTTCGAGGAGATCTCGGTCGAGTGAGGCGGAAGATCGGCCTGGAGGAGCTGCTGGAACGGGCTCCGGCCCCGCAGAACACCGCGCCGCCGCAGCAGGCCCCGGCGGCAGCGGCGGCGCAGCCCCGGGCGCGGGCGCCGCACACCGAGTTCGAGTTCGAGCTGCCGCTCGGCTACGTCGACGACGAGGGCACCGTGCACCGGCACGGTGCCATGCGCCTGGCCACCGCTCGCGACGAGCTCATGCCGCAGATCGACCTGCGGGTCAAGGAGAACCCGGCGTACCTCAGCGTGGTGCTGCTCAGCCACGTGATCACCAGGCTGGGCGACATCACCGATGTGCACGCCGGGGTCGTCGAGCGGATGTACGCCACCGACGTGGCCTTCCTCCAGGACCTCTACCAGCGGATCAACAGCGAAGGCCACACGCGCGCCGCGGTGACCTGCCCGCACTGCGACGGCGCCTTCGAGGTCGACCTCGCCGGTGGGCGCCTGGGGGAATCGTGACGTACGCGCCTGCTCGGCTGTACGAGGAGATCGCGTACATCGCCTTCCACTTCCACTGGCAGCGGGAGGACATCCTCGACCTGACCCACCGTGAACGCGGGCAGTGGGTCAGGGAGATCGCGCGGCTCAACACCCGCATCAGCGAAGGCGGGTGAGCCGGGTGGGGCTTCGGGACTGGATCGGCCGCCGCAGGGGCGGCGAGGGCGTTGCTAACGGTGCCGCCTCCGGTGCCGCCTCCGGCGACACGGAGGCGGCCCGGGGCACGGGCGAGGCCGCTCGGCGGCGCCCGGCGGCCGGGGACGGCGGCTGGCGCGCGGTCGCGCCGCTGGTCCCGACCCTGGCCGGGGCGGCCCACGGCGTCAGCGACGGCCTGAGGTTCCGCTCCCGGCTCACCGCCTGGCAGGACCCCTCGCTCTGCGGTCCGCTCGGCCACGCGGTCCTGCCGACCGCCCCGGTCGGCATCCTGCGGGCGGTGGCGAGGCCGGGCGCCCCGGCCCCCGTCCGCACGGGCGGGGACGAGCTGGTCGTGCCGGTCATGCCGGTCGTCCCGAGCGAGGCCGGTGCCGAAGAGGCGCCGGAGAACGGGCAGTCCGGCGCGGCGCGGCCGGCGCGTCAGGCGCGTCCGGTCCAGCGGTCCGTCCGGCTGCGACGGCTTCCGGTGCGGTCCGGGCCGCGCCCGGCCCGCGCGGGCGGGGCCGACCCGCGCGAGGCGGCCGAGCGCGCCGACGGCGGTGCGCCGAGGCCCGCAGCGGCGACACCCGGCACGGCGGCGCCCGGTGCGTCCGTACCCGGAGGGTCGAAGTCCGCTGCGGTGAGGGGAAGTTCACCGAAGCCCGAAGGGCCGCAGGCCGCCAGTGGCCCGCTCGGTGCGGCGACGCCCGAAGCGGCCGCCGCCTCCCCGCGCCCGAACGACTCGGCGGTCCGGGCCGACCGGCCGGTGCGGCCGCGTCCCGTCGGGGCCCCGCTGGTCGTGGCGCGGCGGCCCGGCCTGCTGACCGCGCGCCCCGTGGCGGCCGTCCCGGGGCAGGTCAGGGCGCCGGCCGCCGTCACCGAACCGGCGAGCCGGGGTGCGGGCGCGCCGCGGCCCGCGGCGACGACGGAAGAGACGGCCGAGGGCCCGCGCCGCCCGTCCGCGAGCGGCGGAGCCGCCGAACGACCGGGGCCCGGCCCGGCCGACAACCCCGCGCCCACGCGGCGCGGGCCGGCCGACAACCCTGCGCCCACACCGAACGGGCCGACCGGCGGCACCCCCGTCCAGCGCGCCGCCGCACCCGCCCGCCCGGTTCTCGGCGCGCCGCTGACCGCGCTGCCCGCGAACGCCACACCTCTGGCCGTCGACAGCCCCCGGGCCTCCGGTGCCGGCCCGGCCGGGCCGGCCGGGCCGGCCGGGCCGGCCATGCCCGTCGTTCCCGCCGACGCGGGGTCCACCCACGCTGGCACGGGCGGCTCGGCTGATGGCCGGCCGGCCGGAGGCGGGGGCGGAGGCGGGGGCCGGGACGTCGCCGGCGCCGCCCGACGCACCGCCACGGCCGGCGAGCCCGCCCGCCCGGCATCCGCTCGCCCGGCACCCTCCGGCCCCGAGCACGGGTCCGCCGGGGGCGCGCCCGTCCAGCGCGCCCTGCCCGGGGCCGGTACGTCCGCACCGTCCTCGACGCCGTCCCCCGACCGGGCCGCACCGCTCCCGCCCGACCCGACCCCCGCCCGTACGCGCGGGGGCCTGGGCGCGCCGCTCGACGCGCTGCCGCCGACGGCGGCCGTGGCCGGGGGCACCGCTCCGCTGCTCGGCGGGCGCCGACCGGTCCGGCGGATCGCGGCCCCGGCGACGGGTGACGCGGCCTCTGCCGCCGCCCCCGCCGCAGCCTCTGCCCCTGCCTCGCCGGTGGCCGGTGAGGGGCTGCCCGTGCAGCGCGCCACCCGGAGCCCCGGCGACGGCCCGGCCGAGGCGACGTCCGCCGTCCGGAGCGGTGATGACGGGCGATCGGCCGGTCCGGCCGTCCCGCCCGGCCGGAGCATCCCTGCCACCCCGACCGTCCCGACCATCCCCGCCGGCCCGAGTACTCCGACCGCCGGTGGCCGCAGCGCGCACGCCGGTGCGGATCGCGGTCTTCGTGGACCGGCGGCCGGACGCCCGGCGCCCTCCGACGCCCAGCAGGGGACGACGGGTGCCTCCGCCGCGTCGCCGTCCGGCGGCGGCCCGGAGCGGCGGCCGGGAGCCGCCGCGCAGCCGACCGGTCCCGGGACGCGCCCGGCGGGCGCCCCGCTCGGCGGCGGCAACGGTCCGGTGGTGCCCGTGACGGTTCCGGCGCGCCGGTCCTCCGGCGGCCTGGGCGTGCAGCGAGCCGTTCGACTCATCGGTCAGCGGCGCGGGCTGCTCGGCGACCGCCGGATGACGGTCGCCCTCGCCACTCCGCCGGCACCCTTCGCGCCCGTTGCCGCCGCTCCCTCCGGCGGAGGCGCCGGGTCGGCGCCGACGCCACCCGTGGTCCGGGCCGCCTGGCCCAACGCGCTCGTGTCCCGTCCGGACGGCGAGGCGCCGGCCGCGCCGGTTGCACCGGCCGCTGCCGCTCCGCGCCGTTCGGGTGCGCAGGCGCGGCGCTCGCCGGGCACCGGCTCCGGAGGCGGCGGTGCCGCAGCCGGGGAGTCGGCCCCCCGCGCGGAGCGCCCCTCCACCCCGGGGGCGGCCGTGCCGCGCGGGGTCGTGGCCGCGGTGCAACGGGTGTTCTCCCGGCGCCCGTCGGCACGGCCGGTCCGACGGACGGCGGCCGGGCACCCGACCGTCGTCGATCACCCGTCAGCGGCCGGAGGCCCGGCGGCACCTGCCGCCGTCCCGGCCGCGCCCGCACCGGCGGGCCCACCGCGCGTCCTGCCCGGTCAGCCCCGTGCGGCAGTCCTGAACCCCGGTGTCCCGGCGGCGCCGCGGCGGTCCGGCGCCACGAGCGCGGGCCTCCCGGCCGTGCAGCGGTCCGCCACGCCGAGGTCCGGTGGGCACGCGAACCCCGGCGCCCCCGGTTCGCCGTCCGCCGCGGCGAGCGCCCCGCGCCCGCCGGTCGTCCGGCTCAGGCCGGTGGCGGCCCCGTCGGTCCAGCGCCTGTCGGCCACGCCCCGGCCTCCGCAGCCGTCCCGGATGCAGCCGCCCGCCGTCGCGGGCCCGGCGGGAACGAGCCGGGCACCGGGCCCGCAGCCCGCCACCGCACTCGCGCCCGCGCCCGCGTCCGTCCCCACGTCCGCGCCCGCGCTCGTCGTGGCCCGGGCCCTGCCCGCCGGGCACGCCACCGGCGCCCCGTCCGCCCCGTCGGCCCTGGCTGCCTCGCCCGCGCCGTCCGCACCGCCGTCGCCCGCCACGGCCCGGCTGTTGCAGCGGGTGGCCGAGCAGACCGGCCTGACGGGGGTGCCGATGACCGCCGTGCCCGCGCGCACACCCACCACGGTGCAGCTCGCCGGGCCGGCCCGAACCGCCACCCCCGGTACCCCGCCCGCCGCGAGCACCCCCGGCAAGGCCCCCGCCGGACCGGGCGCCGAGCGGCGCGCCGACCCCGCCGACCTCGACGAACTGGCCCGCCGCCTGGTCGAACCTGTCGGCCGGCTGCTGCGCACCGAGTTGCGCAGGGGCCGGGAGCGCAGCGGCAAACCGTACGACATGCGCCGCTGAGCCCGGCCCGGACCGGAGGCCGGACCGCGCGCCGGCCCGCGGAACGGCCGACGCGGGCCGGGGCCGCGGACCAGAGCGTGGACCAGGCGGACGGCCGGCAGCAGGCCGCAGCAGCGACGTGACCGGAAGCAAGGAGCAGAAGCGATGACCGACAACATCTTCGCGTCCAGTGTGTTCTTCAGCCTGACCATCGGCGGCAACGACCTGGGCGACTTCACCACCTGCTCGGGACTCGGCGCCCAGGTCGAGATCGAGCAGTACGCGGAGGGTGGCAACAACGGCTTCGCCTGGCAGCTGCCGGGCCGCATCACCTGGTCGAACATCACGCTGACCCGCGCGGTCACCGCCGACACCACGAAGATCGCCCGCTGGCTGTCCGAGATCGTCCGCAAGGTCGAGCCGAAGGACGGCGAGATCGTGGCGCTGCGGCCCGACCTGAGCCGGATCGTCGGCTGGCAGGTGCTCGGGATCGTCCCGGTGCGCTGGGAGGGGCCGTCCTTCGATCCCGCCAACTCCCAGGCGGCGATGGAGACCCTGGAGATCGCCCACGCGGGCCTGCGCCCCTCCTGACCCCCGCACACCCGGCTCACCGGGCCGGCCCGGCCCACCCGATCCACGGAACCCACCCCACAGCCCGACCCACGGAAGGAGCACCAGGATGTCCCCGGCGGTCCCCGCCAGCGTCACCCGGGCCCAACTGACCATCATGGAGCCGCCGTCCACGGTCGGCGCCCAGCCCGGCGGCACGCTCGCGCAGCTCCGGCTCCAGTTCAACCCGGCGACCCTGGTGCTGAGCAAGACCACCGAGTGGCGGCGCACCCCGTCCCGGATGGCGGGCGAGTCCGCGCTGCCCGAGTTCGTCGGCAGCGGTCCGCGCTCGCTCTCCCTCGACGTGTTCCTGGACTCCACCGCGACCCACGACAACTCGGTGGAGCGGGCGGTGGAGCAGCTGATGACGGCGTGCGTGCCCACCCCGGCCAGCCTGGCGCGCAAGACGCCGGCCAGCCCGTGGATCCGGCTGGACTGGGGCACCCTGAAGACCACGTCGTTCAACGGGGTGCTGACCGGCCTCTCGGTCACCTACTCGCTCTTCGACGTCGACGGGAAGCCGCTGCGGGCGGTCTGCTCGCTGACCATCGACGAGGCGAGCGTCGACCCGGCCGGACAGAACCCGACCTCCGGCTCGCCGGAGGCCCGCAGCACCCACCGGGTGATCGCCGGCGACAGCCTGCCGATGCTCGCCTGGCGGGCCTACGGGGACGCCACCGCCTGGCGCGCCATCGCGGAGGCCAACGACATCGACGATCCGCTGGCGCTGGTCCCCGGCGCGGAGCTGATCGTGCCGGGCATCGAGGAACTCACCCAGAGCCACACCCAGAGCCACACCCGGAACCAGGAACCCACCCAGGGCGGACGGCCATGACCACTCCCGAGGCCCGCGGCGGCCGCTCCTTCGCCGCCGACCCCGTCGTCGAGGCGCCGGGCCCGCTGCCGCCGATCTGGGTGACCCAACTGGTCTCCTGCGACATCGAGGAGAGCGTCGGCCTGCCCGACACCGCGGTGCTGTCCTTCCGGGACGCCGACCACACCTTCCTCTCCGCCACCGGGATCACCATCGGCACCCCGCTGAAGGTGTCCGTGGTCACCGTGCAGGGCAACACCCGGGCGCGGCTGTTCACCGGCGAGGTGACCGCGCTGGAGCTGGAGGTGGACACCACCGGCTCGTACACCGTGGTGCGGGCCTCGGCGGTCACCCACCGGCTGATGCGCGGGCGCCGGGTGAAGGCCTTCCGGAACATGACCACCGCCGATATCGTCCGCCAGGTCGCCTCGGGCGCGGGACTGACCTGCGGCAAGGTCGACTCCTTCCCCGTCGTCCACCAGCAGCTCTCGCAGGCGAACGTCCCGGACTGGGAGTTCCTCCAGTTCCTGGCCCAGGAGAGCGGCGCCCAGGTGCGGGTGGACGACGACGGGAGGCTGGAGTTCGTCCGGCCCGACCCCGCCTCCGGCGCACCGGCCCCCTCCACCCCCGCGCCGCAGAACCCGCTGGTGCTGGAGTACGGCCGCAACCTGCTGGAGCTGCGCGGCGTGCTGACCGGCGCCGGAGGAGCGGACACGGTCGAGGCGCGCGGCTGGAACGTCACCACCAAGAGCGCCCTGGTCGCCACCGAGCCGGCGGTGACCTCCCGCACCGTGCAGCCGGGGATGAGCCCCTCGGTGGTGGCCTCCGCCTTCCCCGGCCAGTCCCGGCTGACCGTCGCCGACACCCCGTACCGCACCCAGGCGGAGACCGCCTCGGCGGCCCGGTCGCTGGCCGCCTCGGTGGCGGCCGGCTTCGGCGAGCTGGAGGTGGTCGCCGAGGGCAACCCGCGGCTGCGGGCGGGCACCGCGGTCGCGCTGGGCAACGTCGGCGCCGCCTTCTCCGGCCGCTACACCGCCACCGGGGTGCGCCACCTGCTCGAACCGTTCCGCGGCTACCGCACCACCGTCGTGGTCAGCGCCGCGCCCGACCGCTCGCTGGCCGGGCTGACCAGTGGAGGCAACGCCCCGCCGCGCGGGCCCCGGATGCCCGGACTGGCCGTCGCCGTGGTCACCGACGTCCGGGAGCCGGGCGGCGGGCAGCGCGGCTGGGTGAAGCTCAAGTTCCCCTGGCTGGACGACACCTACGTCTCCGACTGGGTGCGCACCGTGCAGTGGGGCGGCGCCGGGGGCGGCGGCGTGGTCAGCCCCGAGGTCAACGACGAGGTGCTGGTCGGCTTCGAGCAGGGCGACCTGGACAGCCCGTACGTGCTGGGCGGGCTCTACAACGGCGTGGACCGGCCCTCCCCGCACGACGTTCCGCTGGTCGACGGGGCCTCCGGCAAGGTCAACCGCCGCTCGGTGGTGTCCCGTTCGGGCCACCGGATGGAGCTGCTGGACGTGCCGGGCGGCAAGTCCGGCGTCCACCTGGCCAGCGGCGACGGGAAGTTGGAGGTCAGCCTGGACCAGCAGCGCGGCGAGATCGTGCTGACCGTCCACGGCCTCGGCGGCGCGGCCGGCAGCACGGTACGGCTCTCCTCCTCCGGCATCACCCTGGACGCGGGCACCGGCGCGGTGAACGTGCGCGGCGGATCGGTCACCGTCCGGGGCACGACGTCGGTCACCGTGGACGGTGGCGCCGAGGCGGTGCTCAAGGGGGCCTTCGTCCGGATCAACTGAGCCGCCGATCGACCGGCGACAGACCGGCGATCGACTGACGGAACGTCAAGAACCGATGGCAGTATGGCGAGTGCCCGCGAACACCGGGCACCGCAGGAAACGGAGACCGCAGATGCCCCCCGCAGCCCGGACCGGCGACATGACCGACCACGGCGGCGCCCTCACCACCCCGCCGCCGGGCGCCCTCAAGGTGGCGACCGTGCTGATCGGCGGCCGCCCCGCCGCCGTCGTCGGCACCGTCCACGCCTGCGTCGTCCCCCCGCACCTGGCGCTGGGCCCCGGCAACCTGGTGCTGCCCTCCCCGGGCGCGGTGACCAGGGGAGTGGTGCTGATCGGCGGCCTGCCCGCGGCCCGCATGGGCGACAGGACCACCTGCGGCGCCACCGTCACCACCGGCGCGTTCAACGTGCTGATCGGGGGCTGAGCATGAGTGGCAGCTTCATAGGGCGCGGCTGGGCCTTCCCGCTGCGGGTGAACGCCACCGGCGGCATCGCCATGGTGGAGCGCGACCGGGAGCTCGCGGAGGCGATCCGGCTGATCCTCGGCACCGCCCCGGGGGAGCGGCCGATGCGCCCCGAGTTCGGCTGCGGCATCCACGAGTACGTCTTCGCCCCGGGCGACAGCACCACCGCCGGGCGGATCGCCCGCGAGGTGCGCATCGCCCTGGAGCGCTGGGAGCCGCGGATCGAGGTCGACGACGTGGTGATCGCCTTCGACAGCGCCGAGGAGGGCACCCTCTACATCGACGTCCACTACACCGTGCGGGCCACCAACGACCGCCGCAACCTGGTGTTCCCCTTCTACACCATCCCGGAGCACCCGGGCGCGGACGCCCTCGACACGGTCGGCGGGGGTGTGCGCTGATGGCCCTGCCCTCCCCGAACCTGGACGACCGCCGCTTCCAGCAACTCGTCGACGAGGCCAAGCGCTACGTCCAGCAGCGCGCCCCGGAGTGGACCGACCACAACGTCTCCGACCCGGGCGTCACCCTGATCGAGACCTTCGCCTACCTGGTGGACCAGCTGCTCTACCGGCTGAACCGGGTCCCGGAGAAGAACTACGCGGCCTTCCTCGACCTGCTCGGCATCCGGCTCTTCCCGCCCGCCGCGGCCCGGGCCGAGGTCGACTTCTGGCTCTCCGCCCCGCAGTCCGAGACGGTCCTGCTGCGGGCCGGCACCGAAGTCTCCACGCTGCGCACCGAGACCGACGACGCGGTGGTCTTCTCCACCGCCGAGGACCTGCCGATCGTCCCCAGCTCGCTGGAGCGGCTGGTCACCGTCTCCGCGTCCGGCGAGCAGTCCGACGGCACGGCCCGGCTGGCCGACGGCGCGGACGTGCCCTGCTTCCAGCCGCGCCCGGCGGCCGGGGACGCCATGCTCTTCGCCCTGCCCGCCGTCGTGCCGCGCTGCATCCTGATCGTCCGGCTGGACAGCCGGGTGGAGGGCGTCGGCGTCGACCCGCGCCAGCCGCCGCTGGCCTGGGAGGTCTGGGACGGCGCGCGCTGGATCGCCTGCGAGACCGGCAGCGACACCACCGGCGGCCTCAACCGGCCCGGCGAGGTGGTCGTCTTCGTGCCCGCCGGGCACC
>NZ_JBHXTL010000138.1:0-25138 GCF_042677365.1 Kitasatospora sp. NPDC127116 | reverse complement strand
GCTTGGGGGGGGGCGCCGTTGGGCCCCGCCCCCCGGGGGGGTTTGTGCGCGCGCGGCCCTTGGGCGGGGCGCTTGGGAACGTACCCCTCCACCGGGGGGGGGGGCTGTGCAGGCCGGCCCCGCCCCGGCTTCGTGTCCGGATCAGGACCCCGGCGTCACGATCCCGGCGTGGACCGCTTGCGCCGGGTGAAGACCCGCCGCACCGGCGCGCGGACCGCCTCGACCGCCCGGCCGACCCGGCTGCCGACCGCCGCCCGGGCCGCCCGCACCGCGTCGGAGATCCGCCACCACAGCTGGGCCGAGGACGGCGGCAGCAGCAGCGCCCTGGTCCGCCCGGCCCGGCCGGCGCTCGCCCGCAGCCCGCGCCGGACGGTGCGGACGTCGGAGGCCAGCGGCTCCGTGGTGGGCCGCCCGGGCGGGGCGTAGAGCACCCGCTCGGTGGCCAGCGCCAGCCGGCCGGTGGCGGCCGAGGAGTCCGCGTCCAGCTGCGCCTTCTCGGTGATCCGGCGGGCCGCCGAACGCGGGGTGCGTGACTCGTCCGGGGGAATTCCGAGGTCCCAGGCGGAGTCGATCAGCTCGTCCCAGGCGGCCAGCACCTGGGCGTCGGTCAGCTCCGCCGGCCCGCTCCCGCCGGGCCCGCGCCGGCCCCCGCCGCCCAGTCGGCGGCGGCGCACGGCGGCGCGCCAGAGCATCGGGGCGAGCAGCAGTGCGATCAGCACGAGCACCGCGGCCAGGGTGCCGAGCACCTGTGGGGAGAGCAGCCAGGACTCCTCGGCGGCCGTGGCGACGGCCTTGCCCTTGGTATCGCACTCGCCCAGCTGGCGCTGCTTCGGGGTGCAGTCCGAGCTGGAGGTCGGCGCCGGGGCGGCCGAGGCGCTCTGCGGGGCGGTGGTCGCCTGCTGGGTCGGCGCGCTGGTCGGGGCGCTGGACGCCTCGGTGTAGCGGGCCGGGACGCCGCGGCTCGGGGTCGGCTCGAAGCGCAGCCAGCCGTAGCCGGAGAAGTACAGCTCGGGCCAGGCGTGGTACATCCGGCCGGTCACCGAGTAGACGCCGCCGCCCTTGCTGTCGCCGGGGGTGAAGCCGACGGCCACCCGGGCCGGGATCTTCAGCACCCGGGCCATCGCCGCCATGGTGGAGGCGAAGTGCACGCAGAAGCCGCGGCGGTCGCGCAGGAAGACGGCGATGGCGTCGCTGCCGGTGCCGCCGTTGACCGCGGTGTCGTACGTGAAGTCCGGTCCGGTGAACCAGTTGACCAGCGCCGTCGCCCGGTCGTAGTCGTTCCGGGCGCCGGCGGTGACGGCCCTGGCCTTCTCGGCGACGACCGGCGGCAGGTCGGCCGGGACGGCGGTGTAGTGCTCCCTGATGTCCTGCGGCGCGGTGGCCGCGAGGCGCAGGTCGTTGGCGCCGGGCCGCAGGTCCAGCGCGCTGACGTGGTAGCTCAGATTGCGGATCGCCTTGTCGTTGGCCGGCAGGACGGTGCGGGTCAGCGGGTCGAGCTTCCAGTCGCCGGGCTTGGGGACCTGGACGGAGGCGGCCGGGTAGGGCATCGGCAGCCAGCTGCCCTCCAGCCGGTCGCCGATCTTGAAGTCGCCCTCGATCCGGGGGAGCTGGGCGTCGCGCAGGCCCTCGGGGGTGGGCAGCGTCGCCGGGAGGTCGGTGACCGTGGTGCTGCCGAGCTTCCAGTTGGTGCCGTCGAACTGGTCGAGCGAGCCGGTCCGCAGATAGGTCTGATCGGCCAGCGAGCCGTCCAGGGTGTAGGTGAGCAGTTCCGCGTCGGTCGGCCTGGTGACCGCGGCCTCCAGGCTGACCAGCGGGTCGAGGCTGGTCGACAGGCTCCCGCCGACGCCCTTGCCCTTCGACCCGCCGGAGCCGGAGTTCAGCAGTCCGGAGCTCCAGTGCGGCAGGACCACCGGCAGCAGCAGCGCCACCGCCAGGGCCAGCACGCCGACCTGCCGGCCGCCCGGGCTGACCCGGCCGGACTCCACCGAGCCGCGCGCGCCGCCGTAGAAGACCCGGCCCCAGCGGGAGACCCGGTCCTGGCCCTCGGCGAACAGCAGCAGCAGGTAGCCGGCCGCGGCGACGGCGAACCAGACCCAGCTGCCGTGCTCCCCGGCCAGGCCGTTGCCGACCGAGTACAGGGCCAGCAGCGGCAGCCCGGCCAGCGCCGAGCGCCGGTAGGTCACCGCGACGGTGTCCACCGCGACGGCGATCAGGCCGATCGCCGAGACCAGGATCAGCCGCAGTCCGGCGGTGGGCGGAGCCGGGATGGCGTACTGCTGTATGTCGTCCAGGCCGGAGGTGAGGACCTGGTCCAGGACCCGCATCGTGGCCGGCCCGGGCAGTACCCCGCCGGCGCCCGCGAAGCCGAGCAGCAGCAGGAGGAGCAGCACCAGCAGCTGCCCGACCGGCACCGTCCAGCGGTACAGCGGGGAGCGGCGCAGGCCCGCGCCGACCGCGGAGATCACGGCGATCACCAGGACGGCGTGGGTGAACCAGCTGCGGGTGGTGAGCAGCGGCATCATGCACAGCGAGGCGAGGGCGGTGGCCAGCGCCGAGTACGCGGTCAGTTTGGCCCGGGTGGTCACGCGCCGGCCTCTTCTCGGTAGGGGGCGGTCGTCCTGCTGCCGTCGGCGGCCCGCCACAGGTCCGGTACGGAGTCCCCGGCCCGCACCGGGATCACCGTCCACCCGGACTCGCGCAGCTGCCGGACCCGGGCCCGGAAGTCGTCGCCGCCGGTGTCCGGGGCGAGCATCCGCAGGCCGGCCCAGGTGCCGGTGTCCAGCAGGAGGGCGATCGCCCCGCCGGCGCGGCTGCGCAGCCGGCCCAGCCGGGCGGCCTGGGCGTCGTCCAGGTCGCCGAGGACGGCGACCAGCAGGCCCTCGCCGCCGGCACGCAGCGGGTCCTCGGCGCGGGAGAGGGTGCCGCCGTCGGACAGGTCGGCGACGGCGAGGGCGTCGAGGATCAGCCCGGAGGTGGCGGCGCTGCCGTGGCCGCCGCCCGCGCCGGGCGCGGGCACGGACAGCCCGGTGTCGGTGAGCAGCCGGGTCTGGTAGCCGCGCTCCAGCAGGTGCGCGCAGACCGAGGCGGCGCAGCCGACCGCCCACTCGAAGGAGGAGGCGGGGCCGCTGCCCCGGTGGGCGATCTCCCGGGTGTCCAGCACGACGGTGGCCCGGGCCTGCCGGGGCTGCTCCTCGCGGCGCACCATCAGCTCGCCGTACCGGGCGGTGGAGCGCCAGTGCACCCGGCGCAGGTCGTCGCCGGGCCGGTACTCGCGCAGGATCACGTCGTCGTCGCCGGCCAGCGCCAGGGTGCGGCTGTGGCTCTCGCCCTGGCCGATCCACTCGCCGCTGAGCCGTACTGACGGCAGCGCCTGGACCTGGGGGACGACGGTGAGGACGTCGGAGGCGGTGAAGGCGCGGGTCACCTCGCACATCCCGAACGGGTCGGACAGCCGCAGCTGGAGCGGCCCGAGCGGGTAGCGGCCGCGCAGGTCGGAGCGGACCCGGTAGGAGACCTCGCGGTGGCCGCGCGGCTCGACCCGGTCCAGCACGAAGCGCGGGCGCGGCCCGAGCACGTACGGGACCTTGTCCTCCAGCAGCAGCACGCCGGTGGGCACCCGGGAGACGTTGTCGACCCGCAGGTGGACCCGGGCCTCCTGGCCGGCGACGGCCCGGCGCGGGCTGAGCCGGCGTCCGCTGGCCACCCGGTAGCGGGTGTTGGCGACCACCACCACGGCGACCAGCGGCAGGGCGGCGAGCAGGACGCCGACGCGCAGCAGGGCGTCCTGGTCGAGCAGGTAGGAACAGACCACCGCGGTGACCCCGGCGGCGAGGAAGGACCGCCCCCGGGTGGTGAGACCGCGGAACCCGGCCCGCAGTCCCGAAGCGGAGTCGGACTGGGTCACCTCAGCCCCTCCGGACGGCCGGGCCGCCCTGCGGGCGCGGCAGCGGCAGCCGGGCGACCAGGTCGGTCACGATCTGCTCGGACGTGCGGCGGCTGAGCTGGGTCTCGGCGGTCGGCATCAGACGGTGCGCCAGGACCGGGACGGCGAGGCGCTGGATGTCGTCCGGGGTGACGTAGTCGCGCCCGTCCAGCGCGGCGGCGGCGCGGGCGGCCCGGACCAGGTGCAGGGTGGCGCGCGGGGAGGCGCCCAGGCGCAGCTCCGGGCTGGTGCGGGTGGCGCCGACCAGGTCGACGGCGTAGCGGCGGACCGGGTCGGCGATGTGCACGCCGCGGACCAGGTCGATCAGCTTGAGGATGTCGGAGGCGTGCGCGACCGGCTGGAGGTCCTCCAGCGGGCTGGCGCCGGCGTGCACGTCCAGCATCGCGAGCTCGGCCTCGGGGCTGGGGTAGCCGATCGAGATCCGGGCCATGAAGCGGTCGCGCTGGGCCTCCGGCAGCGGGTACGTGCCCTCCATCTCGACCGGGTTCTGGGTGGCCACGACCATGAACGGCGAGGGCAGCTCGTAGCTGGTGCCGTCGATGGTGACCTGGCGCTCCTCCATGGACTCCAGCAGCGCGGACTGGGTCTTGGGCGAGGCGCGGTTGATCTCGTCGCCGACCACGACCTGGGCGAAGATCGCGCCCGGGCGGAACTCGAAGTCGTGCCGCTGCTGGTCGTAGATGTTGGTGCCGGTGACGTCCGAGGGCAGCAGGTCGGGCGTGAACTGGATGCGGCGCACGGTGCAGTCGAGCGAACGGGCGAGCGCCTTGGCCAGCATGGTCTTGCCGACGCCGGGCACGTCCTCCAGCAGCAGGTGGCCCTCGGCGAGCAGGACGGTCAGGGCGATCCGGACGGCCTCCGGCTTGCCCTCGATCACGCTCTCGACGTTGGCACGGACGCGGTCGACGACCGCGGCGAGCTCGGGGAGCCCGACCGGCTGGTACCCGTTCGCCCTCTGCTGCTCGCCCCCCGCAGGACTGCCGAGTCCGGCCTGATCGTTGTAGCTCGTCACCCGTTTACGCTCCCTGGCACCCTGTGCCCGCCCCGTCCCGAGGCCGGGCCCCACCCCATGCTTGACGCGGCCGTCCCGGGGGCGGTTCCGAACGAGGATCCGGCGCCGGGAAAGGCGGCCTGCGGCCTGGCCGCCCCAGGTGGTTCGGGGTCCGACCGGCAGGCGCATTCTCCCCCGCGGGATGGCCAGAAGTCACCATTCGGAGGTTCCCGAATGCCTGGACCGCGGGTGGCCGGTCCGCTCGTCTCCGGGCGGCTGCGGCGGGCCCGGGGACGAGCGGACGGAGAACTCAGTCGATCTCGCGCAGCAGGCCGGTGTGGACGTCGAAGACGAAGCCGCGGACGTCGTCGGTGTGCAGCAGGAAGGGAGAGGTGCGGACGCGCTGCATGGACTGGCGGACGTCGCCGTCCAGGTCGACGAAGGCCTCCACCGCCCACTGCGGGCGCTGGCCGACCTCCAGTTCCAGCTCGCGGCGGAAGTCCTCGGTGAGCCCGAGCAGGCCGCAGCCGGTGTGGTGGATCAGCGCGATCGAGCGGGTGCCGAGGGCGCGCTGGCTGATGGTCAGGGAGCGGATGGTGTCGTCGGTGACGACGCCTCCGGCGTTGCGGATGACGTGCGCGTCGCCGAGTTCGAGGCCGAGCGCCGCGAACAGGTCGAGGCGGGCGTCCATGCAGGCGACCACGGCGATCTTCTGCACCGGGCGGGCGTCCATCCCGCCGTCCTGGAAGGTCACGGCGTAGGTGCGGTTGGCCGTGACGAAGCGGTCGATGACGGTGGGTCTGGCAGGAGCGGCAGCGGCGTTCGGCGAGGGCCGGTCGGGTGTCACTGTCATGGTGGCGACGTTAGTGCGGATCGGGACCGCGCGGTGGAGCGGGGAGCTACAGAACCGGGCGCCGCGATCGGGTGCATCGCCACAACCGGAGGGTCCGTCCGGGCCGGTACGGGGTGACCCGCACGCGGGGCGGGAAGGGGGCGCGCGCCGGCCGTCGAAGGCCCCCGATCCGTGCCGCCACCGGTCCACCCGCACGCCCGCGACCTGCGGTGATCCGTACCGCCGCCCGGGTGGTGCGCCGGAGCGGACCATTGACTGGCAAGGCCCGCGCGATAGAGTTTGCGGCGCAGTGGAGCACACCCGCCGGGGCCCGTCAACCGGGCCTTCCCGGCCGGTGCGGCCCGGTCGACGCGGTCCGTGGCCTCCTCCCGCTCCGTGCCCACCTGGCGCACCTTCCCCGGCGCCGGGCGGTCACGACCTTCCCCTTGAGCGGGCGGGGACCACGGGCCGCTTCGTCGTGCCGGGGCACGGTGGGCGAGAATGGTCGCAGCTCCCGGACGTCGGGCTGCTCCGCACCTGAGGAAGGGCGCCACCGCGCATGACCACCAACGAACCGGGCCCCAAGCACGTTCCGGTGATGCTCCAGCGGTGCATGGACGCCCTGGCCCCGGCGATCTCGCGCCCCGGTGCCGTCGTGGTCGACGCCACCCTCGGCCTCGGCGGGCACAGCGAGGCGCTGCTGACCCAGTTCCCGCAGGTGCGGCTGGTCGCGGTGGACCGCGATCCGGTGGCGCTGAAGCTGTCCGGCGAGCGGCTGGCCCCGTTCGGCGACCGGGCCACCCTGGTGCACGCCGTCTACGACGAGATCCCCGAGGTGCTGGAGCGCCTGGGCATCGACGAGGTGGACGGCGTCCTGTTCGACCTCGGCGTCTCCTCGATGCAGCTGGACGAGGCCGAGCGCGGCTTCGCGTACGCGCAGGACGCGCCGCTGGACATGCGGATGGACCAGACCCGGGGGATCAGCGCGGCGGAGGTGCTGAACACCTACAGCCACGGCGACCTGGCCCGGATCCTCAAGGTGTACGGCGAGGAGCGGTTCGCCGGGAAGATCGCCTCGGTGATCCTGCGGGAGCGGGAGAAGGAACCGTTCACCAACAGCGCGCGTCTGGTCGAGTTGGTGCGCAACGCCATCCCGGCGGCGACCCGTCGGACCGGCGGGAACCCGGCCAAGCGGACGTTCCAGGCGCTGCGGATCGAGGTCAACGGCGAGCTGGAGGTCCTGGACCGGGCGATCCCGGGCGCGCTGGACGTCCTCGCGGTGGGCGGCCGGATCGCGGTGATGTCCTACCAGTCGCTGGAGGACCGCCTGGTCAAGCAGTGCTTCGCCGCCGGTGCGACCAGCACCGCTCCGCCGGGCCTGCCGTTCATCCCGGAGGAGCACCAGCCCTGGCTCAAACTGATCACTCGCGGTGCCGAGCTGGCCACCGAGGAGGAGATCGAGGAGAACCGGCGTGCCGCGCCCGTGCGGCTGCGGGTGGCGGAGAGGATCAGGGACCGTAGCAAGCGGGGCTGACGAACCGGTCCCGGCGGGTCCGAAGGGCGGAGGAGAGCGGTGGGGCCGGTGGCCGGTGAGGTCCGGGCGGGGCGGGGAGGACTCCCGAGGCAGGGCAGGGCACGGATCACGGTCCGGCCGGGCAGGCGCCCGGTGCGGCGGCGCACGCCGTTCGCGGTGCTCATCGTGGTGCTGCTGGCGGCCGGGCTGCTCGGCCTGCTCACGCTGAACACCGCGCTCAACGAGGGCTCCTTCGAGCTGTCCCGGCTGCAGAAGCAGACCACGACGGCGACCGACGAGCAGCAGGGCCTCCAGCACGAGATCGACAAGAGCTCGGCGCCGGACGCCCTGTCGCGGCGCGCGGCCGAGCTCGGCATGGTCCCGGCCGGCGGCATGGCCTTCCTGGACGTCCCGAACGGCGGCAAGGTGATCGGCACCCCGGGCCCGGCGCAGGACAGCCCGCCGGTCAAGCGGTCCACGGCCGAGCCGTGGCCGACCAGGGCCCAGCCGAGTGCCGCCCAGCCCGGCGCCGGACCGTCGCCGGCCGCGCCGCAGCCGGGCGGTGCCCCGTCGCCCGCCGCCCCGCCGCCGGCGCCGACCCCGGCGGCGTCCGCCGGTGACTCGGTGATCCAGCTCAACCCGGTCCCGCCCGCCGCGGGCGCGAAGCCGAGCGGGGGTGCCGGCCGGTGAGCGGGCGGAACGGGCGAACCGTCAACAGGTACGAATGGTGCGAAGCGTCCGCCGAGCGCAGCGAGGTGGTCGCATGAGCACTCCACGTCAGCCCACCAGTGGGTCCGGCGGCGGCGGCAACGGCCGCCGTCCGGTGCCCCGCGGCGGCGCGCCGCGCGCGCAGTCCGGCTCCGGCCGCGGCCAGCCGGTCAAGGGTCAGCCCACGAAGGGCCAGCCCGTGAAGGGCCAACCGGCCAGGAGCCAGCCGGCGAAGGGGCAGCCCGCCCGCAGCCAGTCGGCCAAGGCCCAGCCCGCCAGGTCGGCCTCCGTCGGCCGTACCCCGCGGGCGCCGCAGCAGCGCGGCCCCGAGGGACGCCCGCCGGCCCGCAGCCAGGCGGCGGTGCGCCCGCGGAGCCGTCCGTCGCTGCGCCCCAAGGCGCTCAAACTGGCCGAGCCGAAGCGCCGGCTGCGGGTGATCAGCGTGGTGCTGTCGCTGGTGTTCTCCGTCTTCGCGGGCCGCCTGGTGCAGCTCCAGCTGGTGGACGCCGACGCGCTGGCCGCCGACGCCAACACCAACCGCTACCTGAACATCCCGATCACCGCCGAACGCGGCTCGATAACGTCCTCCGACGGGGTCTCGCTGGCGGCCACCGTCGACGCGTACGACATCACCGCCGACCCGGCGATGTTCACCCCGGAGGCGACCGGCATCCCGGACGCGCCGGAGCAGGCGGCCGCGCTGCTGTCGCCGATCCTCGGCGTGCCCAAGGAGAAGATCGCCGCCGACCTGCACACCCCCAAGAGCCGTTACAAGCGGCTCGCGGCCCAGCAGACCCCGGCCGCCAAGAAGCAGATCAGCGACCTCAAGTCGGGCCTGGAGAAGCAGGCCGGCTCGCGGGCCTGCCAGGCCCAGAAGAGGCTGCTCGGCAAGCCCGCCGACCAGGGCGGACGCACCCGGGTGGACAACGAGTGCGCCAACCCGCTGGCCGGGGTGTTCAACCGGGAGACCCAGAAGCGGATCTACCCCGCGGACGGGCTGGCGGCCAACCTGGTCGGCTTCGTCAACGCCGAGGGCGAGGGCGCCGGCGGCCTGGAGCTCCAGTACCAGAAGCTGCTGGCCGGCAAGGACGGCCACAGCAGCTACGCCCAGTCGGGCGGGCGGCTGGTGCCCACCGCGGGGGGCTCGATGGAGCCGGCCGTGCCGGGCGACGACGTGAAGCTGACCATCAACCGGGACATCCAGTGGGCCGCCCAGCGGGCGATCACCGACCAGGTGGCCAACTCCGGCGCGGAGAAGGGCTACGTGGTGGTCCAGGACGTGAAGACCGGTCAGGTCCTCGCGATGGCCACCGCGCCCGGCTTCAACCCGAACGACCTGAGCCTGTCCAAGCAGGCGCAGCTGGGCAACCCCGCCCTGGCCGACGCGTACGAGCCGGGCAGCACCGCCAAGCTGATGAGCCTGGCCGCCGTGCTGGACTCCGGCAAGGCGACCTGGGACACCAAGGTCACCGTGCCCAACCGGCTGGTCCGGGCCGGGCAGCAGTTCAAGGACGACATCGACCACGACCCCTGGTACCTGACCCTGGCCGGGGTGCTCGCCAAGTCGTCCAACATCGGCACCATCGAGGCGGTCGAGACCCTCGGCGACGGCGACCAGCTGAAGGCCAACCAGGTGCTGGACGGCTACATGCGCAAGTTCGGCGTGGCCCGGCCGACCGGCCTGGGCTTCCCCGGGGAGACCCCCGGGATGCTCAAGAAACCGGAGGACCTGGTCGCCTCGGAGAAGTACAACATCTCCTTCGGCCAGGGCCCGCTGCAGATGAACGCGCTGCAGGCCACCTCGGTCTACTCCACCATCGCCAACGGCGGGGTGCGGGTCGCGCCCAGCATCGTCCAGGGCGTCACCGACCCGAACGGCAAGTACACGCCGAGCGCGCCGGGGGAGCAGACCCGGGTGGTCAGCCCGGAGACGGCCAAGACCCTCACCTCGATGCTGGAGTCGGTCGTCGACGACGAGCAGGGCACCGGCGGCAAGGCCGCCATCTCCGGCTACCGGGTCGCGGGCAAGACCGGCACCGCCAACCGGGGCGCCGCCAACGGCGTCGGCTACGACGGCTACACCGCCTCCTTCATCGGCTTCGCCCCCGCCGACGCCCCCCGGTACACCGTCTCCTGCACCCTCCAGGGCCCGGTCAACGGCCACTTCGGCGGCCAGCTGTGCGGCCCGGTGTTCAAGCAGGTGATGGAGTTCACCCTGAAGACCATGCAGGTCCCGCCGAGCGGCAGCCAGGCGCCCAACCTCACCGTCGACTGGAAGCCGTGAACGAGCGATGAGCAACGAACCGGCCGGGCCGGAGCACGGCGCGGCGAAGGGCCGGTTTGGCCCTGGACACCCTTCGGCGGATAGCCTTCCCGCCGTGCCGAAACCCGATCAAACCACCGTGAGTCCGCCCCGCCCGACCGGGACCACCGCCCTGCCGCTCGCCGAGCTGGCCGCCGAACTGGGCCTGCCGCCCGTCGAGGGCGGCGCCGTCAGCGGTGTCACCCACGACTCCCGCGCGGTCCGCCCGGGCGACGTGTACGTGGCCTTCCCGGGCGCCAACCACCACGGCGCGGCCTTCGCGGCCAAGGCCGCGGAGTCCGGCGCGGTGGCGGTGCTCACCGACCCGGCCGGCGTCGAGCAGGCGGCCGCCACCGGCCTGCCGCTGCTGGTCGTCGACCGGCCGCGGGCCGTCATGGGCGAGCTGGCCGCGATCGTCTACGGCCGCCCCTCCCGGCGGCTGCTGATGCTCGGGCTGACCGGCACCAACGGCAAGACCACCACCTCCTACCTGGTCGAGGGCGGCCTGCGCGGCGCCGGGCGCAGCCCGGGCGTGATCGGCACCGTCGAGATGCGGGTCGGCGAGGAGCGGATCAAGAGCGAGCGCACCACCCCCGAGGCCACCGACCTGCACGCGATCCTCGGCGTGATGGCCGAGCGCGGCGCCGACGCGGTGACCATGGAGGTCTCCAGCCACGCCCTGGTCTTCGGCCGCACCGACGGCGTCGCGTACGACGTCGCGCTGTTCAACAACCTGACCCCCGAGCACCTCGACTTCCACCCGGACATGGAGGACTACTTCCAGGCGAAGGCCCGGCTCTTCCAGCCCGGCAAGTCCCGCCGGGGCGTGGTCAACCTGGACGACGAGTACGGCCGCCGGCTCGCCGCCGAGGCCGAGATCCCGGTGACCACCTTCTCCGCCACCGGCGCCGCCGGGGCCGACTGGCGGGCCGTGGACGTCCGACTCGGGCCGGTCGGCTCCACCTTCAGGGTGCTGGGCCCGGACGACGCCGAGGCCGACGCCTCCGTCCCGCTGCCCGGCCCGTTCAACGTCGCCAACGCGCTCGCCGCGATCACCGTGCTGGTGGCCGCCGGGCTGCCGCTGGAGCGGGCCGTGGCCGGCGTCGCCGCCGTCCCCGGCGTGCCCGGCCGGCTGGAGCGGGTGGACGCCGGACAGCCGTTCGTCGCCGTCGTCGACTACGCCCACAAGCCGGACGCCCTCCAGGCCGTCCTCGCCTCGCTGCGCCAGGTCACCGAGGGCCGGCTGCACGTCGTGGTCGGCTGCGGCGGCGACCGCGATCCGCACAAGCGCGGCCCGATGGGCGCCATCGCCGCCCGCCTGGCCGACACCGCCCTGCTGACCAGCGACAACCCGCGCAGCGAGGACCCGTTGGCGATCCTCGCCACCATGCTGACCGGCGCCGCCGCGGTGCCCGAGGCCGAGCGCGGAGCCGTCCTGGTCGTCCCCGACCGGGCCGAGGCGATCGCACTCGCCGTCGCCCGCGCCCGGGCGGGGGACACCGTGCTGGTGGCCGGCAAGGGCCACGAGCTCGGCCAGTACGTACGAGACGAGATCCGCCCCTTCGACGACCGGGAGGTGCTGCGCGAGTCCATCGCGCGGACCGCGGCCGCGCGGGGCGACCGAGGAGTAGAGCAGCAGTGATCGCACTGACCCTCGCCGAGGTGGCCGCCGCCGTCGGAGGCACGCTGGACGGCGCCGACCCGGACGCCCTGGTCACCGGCCCGGTCGAGGTCGACTCGCGGAAGGTGGTCCCCGGCGGCCTGTTCGCGGCCTTCGTCGGCGAGCACGTGGACGGCCACGACTACGCGGCCAAGGCGGTCGGGGACGGCGCCGTCGCGGTGCTGGCCTCCCGCCCGGTCGGCGTGCCCGCCGTCCTGGTCGACAGTGTGGTGGAGGCGCTCGGCAGGCTGGCGCGCGCCGTGGTCGCCCGTGCCGAGGGCACCGCCGTGGTCGCGCTGACCGGCTCGGCCGGCAAGACCAGCACCAAGGACCTGATCGCCCAGCTGCTCCAGCGCCACGGCGAGACGGTCTACCCGCCCGGCTCGCTCAACAACGAGATCGGCCACCCGATGACCGCGCTGCGGGTCGAGGCCGGCACCCGGCACCTGGTGATGGAGATGGGCGCCCGGCACAAGGGCGACATCGAGTACCTCACCTCGATCACCCCGCCCCGGATCGGCCTGGTCCTCAACGTCGGCACCGCCCACGTCGGCGAGTTCGGCTCCCAGGAGGCGATCGCCGAGGCCAAGGGCGAACTGGTGGAGTCGCTGCCCGCCGACGGTGCCGCGATCCTGAACGCGGACGACCGGCTGGTGCGCGCGATGGCCTCCCGCACCAAGGCGAAGGTGGTCCTGTTCGGGGAATCACCGGACGCCCACGTACGGGCCACCGACGTTCGCCTGGACGCCACCGGGCGGCCATCCTTCACGCTCACCACCCCGGCCGGTTCCGCGACCGTGCAGCTGCGCCTGTACGGTGAGCACCACGTCTCGAACGCCCTCGCCGCCGCCGCGGTGGCGGTGGAGCTCGGGATGTCCGTCGACGACACCGCGGCAGCCCTGGGCGAAGCGGGTGCGCTGTCCCGCTGGCGCATGGAGGTCGTCGACCGGGCCGACGGTGTCACCGTCGTGAACGACGCCTACAACGCGAACCCCGACTCGATGCGGGCCGCGCTGCGGGCGCTCGTCTCGATCGGGGGCCGGGGCCCGGAGCGCCGCCGCACCTGGGCGGTGCTCGGCGAGATGCGGGAGCTCGGCGAGGAGAGCCTGGCCGAGCACGACGCCATCGGGCGGCTCGCGGTCCGGCTCGACGTCACCAAGCTGGTGGCGGTCGGCGGACGCGAGGCGGCCTGCATGGAACTCGGCGCGAGGAACGAAGGTTCGTGGGGTGAGGAGTCGGTGCTGGTGTCCGACGCGGACGCGGCGGTCGAGCTGCTGCGCAGTCAGCTGCGGCCGGGGGATGTGGTCCTGGTGAAGGCTTCCCGTTCGGTGGGGCTGGAGAAGGTGGCCGAGGCCCTCCTGGCGGACGGTGTGGCCGAATAATGAAGCAGATCCTTTTCTCCGGGATGATCGGTCTCATCCTGTCGCTGCTCGGCACCCCGGCCCTGATCAAGGTGCTCGCGAAGCACGGCTACGGCCAGTACATCCGTGACGACGGCCCCAAGGCGCACCACAGCAAGAAGGGCACGCCCACCATGGGCGGCATCGCCTTCATCCTGGCGACCCTGATCGCGTACTTCGCCACGAAGGCGATAACGGGCGAGAGCCCGACGGCCTCCGGGCTGCTGGTGCTCTTCCTGACCGCGGGTCTCGGCCTGGTCGGCTTCCTGGACGACTACATCAAGGTGGTCAAGCGCCGCTCGCTGGGCCTGCGGGCCAAGGCGAAGCTGGCCGGCCAGTCGATCGTCGGTCTCGGGTTCGCCGTCCTGGCGATGCAGTTCCCGGACGACCGCGGGCTCAACCCGGCGTCCCAGAGCCTGTCCTTCGTCCGGGACTTCAAGTGGGCGATCGGCCCCGTCCTGTTCGTCATCTTCGCGTACTTCATGATCGCCGCGATGTCGAACGGCGTGAACCTGACGGACGGTCTGGACGGCCTCGCCACCGGTGCCTCGGTGATGGTCTTCGGCGCCTACACCTTCATCGGCATCTGGGAGCACACCCAGAGCTGCGCCTACGCCATCACCGCGACCGCCAACTGCTACGACATCCGCGATCCCCTGGACCTCGCCGTCGTGGCCTCCGCCCTGATGGGCTCCTGCTTCGGCTTCCTGTGGTGGAACACCTCGCCCGCCAAGATCTTCATGGGTGACACCGGCTCGCTCGCCCTCGGCGGCGCCCTGGCCGGTCTGGCGATCTGCTCCCGCACCGAGCTGCTGCTCGCCCTGCTCGGCGGCCTCTACGTGATCATCACCCTCTCGGTGATCATCCAGGTCGGCTCCTTCCGGATGACCGGCAAGCGCGTCTTCAAGATGGCGCCACTGCAGCACCACTTCGAACTCAAGGGCTGGACCGAGGTCCTGATCGTGGTCCGGTTCTGGATCATCCAGGGCCTGTGCGTCGCCGTCGGCCTCGGACTGTTCTACGCGGGATGGGTGACCGGATGACCGACCCCGACCTGACCAACCCGGACTTCGGCGGCCTGCCGGTCGCCGTCGCGGGGCTCGGCGTCTCCGGCATCAGCGCCGCGCGCGTCCTGCACGGCCTCGGCGCCCGGGTCACCGTGGTGGACGGCGGCAGCGGGCCCGGCCTGGTCGCCCGGGCCGCCGAGCTGGAGGCGCTGGGCGTCACCGTGCGGCTCGGCGACGGGGCGAGCCTGCCCGAGGGCACCGAACTGATCGTCACCTCGCCCGGCTGGGCGCCGGACAGCCCGCTGTTCGCCGCCGCCGAGGCGGCCGGGGTGCCGGTCTGGGGCGACGTCGAGCTGGCCTGGCGGCTGCGCAGGCCGCTGCCCGGTACCGGCGAGCCCGCTCCCTGGCTGGCCGTCACCGGCACCAACGGCAAGACCACCACCGTCCAGATGCTCGCCTCGATCCTCACCGCCGCCGGCCGGCGCACCGCCGCGGTCGGCAACGTCGGGGTCTCGGTGCTGGACGCGGTGCTCGCCGAGGAGCCGTACGACGTGCTCGCCGTCGAGCTCTCCAGCTACCAGCTGCACTGGGCGCCCTCGCTGCGCCCGTACTCGGCGGCGGTGCTCAACCTGGCACCCGACCACCTCGACTGGCACGGCTCGATGGAGGCGTACGCCGCCGACAAGGGCCGGATCTACGAGGGCAACGTCGTCGCCTGCGTGTACAACCTGGCCGACCCGGCCACCGAGGCGCTGGTCCGCGAGGCCGACGTCGAGGAGGGCTGCCGGGCGATCGGCTTCGGCCTCGGCGCGCCCGGCCCGTCGAACTTCGGCGTGGTGGACGGACTGCTGGTGGACCGGGCCTTCGTCGAGGACCGGGCCAAGAACGCGGCCGAGCTGGGCGCCGTCGAGGACGTCAACCCGCCGGCCCCGCACAACATCGCCAACGCGCTCGCCGCGGCGGCGCTGGCCCGGTCGTACGGCGTCGACCCGAAGGCCGTCCGGGAGGGCCTGCGGGCCTTCCGCCCGGACGCCCACCGGATCGCCGAGGTCGGCGTGGTCCGCGAGGTCGCGTACATCGACGACTCCAAGGCCACCAACACCCACGCGGCGGCCGCCTCGCTGGCCGCCTACCGGCCGATCGTCTGGATCGCCGGGGGCCTGGCCAAGGGCGCGACCTTCGACGACCTGGTGCAGGGCGCGGCCGAGCGGCTGCGCGGGGTGGTGCTGATCGGCGAGGACCGGGCGCTGATCCGGGAGGCGCTGGAGCGACACGCTCCGGATGTGCCGGTGATCGAGGCGGCCGAGGGCCAGACTGGCGCGGTGGCGATGGCCGAGGTCGTTCGAACGGCCGCGTCGCTCGCCCGATCGGGTGACACGGTGCTGCTGGCACCGGCCTGCGCCTCGATGGACATGTTCACCAACTACGGCGAGCGCGGCGACCTCTTCGCGGCGGCCGTCCGGGAGCTGGCGGGCGAGTAGGCGGTCCGGCGCGGGCGTCGGACGGAGAACAGTGAGCGGGGAGCGGTGGCGGGGCAGGGCAGAGCGGATTCCGGCGTTGAGAAGCGGGACGCCGCCGAGCCGATGAGAGTGATCTCCGCCACCACGACCAAGTACAAGTCGGCCGGTCCACTGGCCCGCGTCCAGGCCTTCCGGGCCCGGGTCCGGTACTGGCTGGACCGGCCGCTCACCCCGTACCTGCTGGTCGTCGGCAGCACCCTGCTGCTGGTCGTGCTCGGTCTGATGATGGTCTTCTCGGCCTCGCAGATCCTCGCCCTGAACCAGCACCACACGGCGCAGTACTACTTCCTCAAGCAGTTGATCGCGGCCATCCTCGGCCTGGTCCTGCTGATCGGCTTCGCCTCCGTCCCGGTGGCCGTGCTGCGGGTGATCACCTACCCGGTGATGATCGCTGTGATCGGCGCCCTCACGCTGGTGGCCATCCCCGGCATCGGGGTGCGGATCAACGGCAACCAGAACTGGCTGGACTTCGGCTTCTTCCAGTTCCAGCCCTCGGAGTTCGCCAAGCTCGCGCTGGTGCTCTGGGGCGCCGACCTGCTCGCCCGCAAGCAGAAGGCCGGCACCCTCAACTCGTGGAAGCACCTGCTGGTGCCGCTGGTGCCGGGGGCCCTGCTGCTGCTCGCGCTGATCATGTTCGGCGGCGACATGGGCACCTCGATGATCCTGGTGGCCATGGTGTTCGCGCTGCTCTGGATGGTCGGCGCGCCGCTGCGGCTGTTCGTGGCCACCCTCGGGGTGGCGGTGGTGGTCTGCACCGCCCTGGTGGTCACCGTGCCGCACCGGGCGGAGCGGCTGAGCTGCATCGGCGTCACCAAGCTCGACCCGGAGGGCGCCTGCTTCCAGGCCCTGCACGGCGTCTTCGCGTTCGCCAACGGCGGCGGCTTCGGCACCGGCCTCGGCGCCGGCGTGGAGAAATGGGGCCAGCTGCCCGAGGCGCACACCGACTTCATCTTCGCCGCGACCGGCGAGGAACTCGGTCTGGTGGGGACGCTGTCGGTCCTCGGTCTCTTCTCGGCACTAGGCTACGCGGGTATCCGTGTGGCCATCGGTACGAAGGACCCCTTCGTCAGGTACGCCGCGGGAGCCGCCACCACCTGGATCATGGCGCAGGCCATGATCAACCTGGGGTCGGCGCTGGGACTGCTGCCCATCGCGGGCGTCCCGCTCCCGCTGTTCTCCTACGGCGGTTCCGCCATGCTGTCGGCCATGTCCGCGATCGGAGTGCTGCTGTGCCTGGCGCGCAGTACCTCGGGCGCGAAGGCGGCCCTGGCCGCCCGGAGCAAGAACTCCCGGATCAGGAGACAACTGGCCCGGGTGCTGCCACGACGACGAACCACAGCGCGCCCGGCCCCGGGGCCGGCACGCAGGGAGCGGTGAATTTCGGTGCATGTCGTACTCGCCGGCGGGGGGACCGCCGGTCACATCGAGCCGGCCATGGCCCTCGCGGATGCCCTCCGCAGGCACGACCCGTCCGTCGGGATCACCGCCCTGGGCACCGAGCGCGGACTGGAGACCCGGCTGGTCCCCGAGCGCGGCTACCAGCTGGAGCTCATCCCGGCCGTGCCGCTGCCCCGCAAGCCCACCCCGGAGCTGATCACCGTCCCCGGCCGGCTGCGCGGCACGGTCCGGGCCGCCCAGGAGATCATCGAGCGGGTCAACGCGGACGCCGTGGTCGGCTTCGGCGGCTACGTCGCGATGCCCGCCTACCTGGCCGCCAAGCGGGCCGGCGTGCCGATCGTGGTGCACGAGGCGAACGCCCGCCCGGGCCTGGCCAACAAGATCGGCGCCCGCTACAGCGACTTCGTGGCGGTCTCCACGCCGGACAGCAAGCTGCGCGACTCCCGGTACATCGGCATCCCGCTGCGCCGGACCATCGCCACCCTGGACCGCGCCGCGGCCCGCCCCGAGGCCCGCCACTACTTCGGCCTCGACCAGCGGCTGCCCACCCTGCTGGTCTCCGGCGGCTCCCAGGGCGCGCGCCGGCTCAACGAGACGATCACCGCGATCGCCCCGCGGCTCCAGCAGTACGGCGTGCAGATCCTGCACGCGGTCGGCCCGAAGAACGAGCTGCCGCAGGTGGCGGACGTCCCCGGGATGCCGCCGTACCGCCCGGTGCCGTACCTGGACCGGATGGACCTGGCCTACGCGGCCGCCGACATGATGCTCTGCCGGGCCGGCGCCATGACGGTGGCCGAGCTGGCGGCCGTCGGCCTGCCCGCCGCCTTCGTCCCGCTGCCGATCGGCAACGGCGAGCAGCGGCTGAACGCCCAGCCGATGGTCAAGGCCGGCGGCGGCCTGCTGGTGGACGACGCCGAGCTGACCCCGGACTGGGTGCTCCAGAACGTGCTGCCGGTGCTCACCGACCCGCAGCGGCTGTGGGACATGAGCCGGTCGGCCGCCGAGTTCGGCCGCCGGGACGCCGACGACCTGCTGGTCGGCATGGTCTACGAGGCGATCCAGGCCCACCGCGGCGGCCGCCGCCGTGGCTGACGGCCGGCTCGCCGACCCGTTGGAGGAGGAGTTGGAGGTGGAGGAGTCCGCTCCCCGCCTCCGGCTCTCCCGGCGGGGCATCGTGGTGCTGGGCGTGCTCGGCGCCACGGTGCTCGGCGTGCTGGCCTGGCTGGTGTTCCTCTCCTCGGTCCTGGACGTGCGCAGCGTCGCGGTCCAGGGCATGAGCGACGACAAGTTGACGGCGGACCAGGTCCGCGCGGCGGTCGGCGGGCTCGGTGACGGCCCGCTGGCGCGCGTGGACCTGGACGACGTCCGGCACCGGGTGGAGGGGATCCCCCGGGTGGCCGAGGCCGAGGTGTGGCGGGGCTGGCCGCACACCCTGCGGGTGAAGGTCGTCCAGCGCAAGGCGGTGGCCGCCGTCAAGGGGGATGACGGCCAGTTCACCCAGGTGGATGCCGGGGGCGTGAGCTTCGCCACCGAACCGGCTCCGCCGGAGGGCGTTCCGGTGGTCGAGCTGCGACTCAGTCAGCAGGCGAACGACGTGGACGGGGTGATCTCCCGTCCGCAATTGGTGCAGGGCGCGGTGGCGGTGGCCGCCGGGCTGCCGCCGGAGGTCGCCAAGCGGGCCGGCTCGGTGCTGGTGCACTCCTACGACGACATCGAGTTGCAGCTCAGCGGGGGTGCGACGGTGCGCTGGGGGAGTCCGGAGCAGATCGACCGGAAGGCCAGGGTGCTGGTCGCACTGATGAACCAGAAGGGCACGAACTTCGACGTGACGGCGCCGGAGGCGCCGGCGGTGTCGGGATGATCCGGTAGGTTCTCTGCCTGAGGGAGGGGTTGACGCCTTGAAGTGTCGGCCCGACTCTTGGTGGTCACCCCCGGTTTCCTATGCCGGCCGATGATCACATAGGCTCAAAAGAAAAAGGGAAGCTCGGCGTGTTCGTTGAAACGCGTGCCCGGAGCCACCTAGTGTCCTGTGTCACCAGACTGTGTTTCCTGGTGATGTGACGGAGGCACAGAACTAACCCTAAAGGTCAAGTTTAGGGTTGGGGTCGGCGGTCGGCATTTCGGACATTCAGTCAGAAACCAGGCTCCCTACCCATCGACATCCGTCGGTACGGCCCCGCCCCGGGTCGGGCCGACCCGGAAATTCGAGGCGAGAGGCCTTCGACGTGGCAGCACCGCAGAACTACCTCGCAGTCATCAAGGTCGTCGGAATCGGCGGCGGTGGTGTCAACGCCATCAACCGGATGATCGAGGTCGGTCTCAAGGGCGTCGAGTTCATCGCGATCAACACCGATGCGCAGGCCCTCCTGATGAGCGACGCCGACGTCAAGCTCGATGTGGGCCGTGAACTCACCCGGGGCCTCGGCGCCGGCGCCAACCCCGAGGTCGGCCGGAAGGCCGCCGAGGACCACCGCGAGGAGATCGAGGAGGTCCTCAAGGGGGCCGACATGGTCTTCGTGACCGCCGGTGAGGGCGGTGGCACGGGCACGGGCGGCGCGCCCGTCGTCGCCAACATCGCGCGCTCCCTGGGCGCCCTGACCATCGGCGTGGTCACCCGTCCGTTCACCTTCGAGGGACGGCGCCGGGCCAACCAGGCCGAGGACGGAATCGCCTCCCTGCGCGAAGAGGTCGACACCCTCATCGTGATCCCCAACGACCGACTGCTGTCCATTTCGGACCGCCAGGTCAGCGTGCTCGACGCTTTCCGCTCGGCCGACCAGGTCCTGCTCTCCGGTGTCCAGGGCATCACCGACCTGATCACCACCCCGGGTCTGATCAACCTCGACTTCGCCGACGTCAAGTCCGTGATGTCGGAGGCCGGTTCGGCGCTCATGGGCATCGGCTCGGCCCGCGGTGAGGACCGCGCCAAGGCCGCCGCCGTGATGGCGATCTCCTCGCCGCTGCTGGAGGCCTCGATCGACGGCGCCCGCGGTGTGCTGCTGTCCATCTCGGGCGGCTCCGACCTCGGCCTGTTCGAGATCAACGAGTCGGCCCAGCTGGTCAGCGAGGCCGCCCACCCCGAGGCGAACATCATCTTCGGTGCGGTCATCGACGACGCGCTCGGCGACGAGGTCCGGGTCACCGTCATCGCGGCCGGCTTCGACGGCGGGCAGCCGCCGGCGATCGTCCGCGACCCGGTGGTCAAGTCCACCGCCCCGGAGCGCCCGGCCACCCCGCCGGCCGCCCCGGAGCGTCCGGCCGGCCGCCCGTCCTACGGGAGCATCGGCTCGGTGACGTCCCGCTCGGAGGGCGAGTCCTCGACCGCGTCGTCGAGCCGGACCGCCGAGACCTCGGCCACCACCACCGCCGCCCCGGTGCCGCCGCAGGTGCAGCCGGCCCGGCAGCCGTTCGTGGAGAGCCCGGCAGAGGAGCTCGACGTCCCGGACTTCCTTAAGTGATCGATCACTCGATCCGCGCGGGTGCTCACTTCGCCTTCACCTCCCGGTGGGGCGGGGTGAGCACTTCGCCGTACGGGGAGCTCAACCTCGGCGGCGCGGTGGGGGACGACCCGGAGGCCGTGCGGGAGAACCGGGCGCTGGCCGCCCGGGAGCTGGGTCTCGACCCGGCCGACGTGGTGTGGATGAACCAGGTGCACGGCGCCGAGGTCGCCGTGGTGACCGGGCGCCAGCCGCCCGGTCAGGCCCCGACGGTGGACGCGGTGGTCTCCGGCCGGCCGCTCGCGCTGGCGGTGCTGACGGCCGACTGCACTCCGGTGCTGCTGGCCGATCCGGTGGCGGGCGTGGTGGGCGCGGCCCACGCGGGCCGGCCCGGGCTTGCGGCCGGGGTGGTGCCCGCGGCCGTCCGGGCGATGGTCGAACTGGGCGCGGAGCCCTCGCGGATCACCGCCGCCACCGGGCCCGCGGTCTGCGGCCGCTGCTACGAGGTGCCGGCGCAGTTGCGCGCCGAGGTCGCCGCGGTGGTGCCGGAGGCCTTCGCCGAGACCTCCTGGGGGACTCCGGCGCTGGACGTGCCGGAGGGAGTCGCGGCCCAGCTGGCCGCGGTGGGGGTCAAGGAACTGGTGAGATCACCGGTCTGCACCCTTGAATCCGCCGATCACTACTCCTATCGCCGCGAGCAGCGCACCGGCCGGCTCGCGAGCTACGTCTGGTTGGGCTCTGATCACTGATGACGAACGACATCTACGGACCGTTCCCGGGAAGCCCCGAGTTCACCGCGGCGCTGACGGAGGGCCAGCGGGTCCGGTACGAGGAACTCGGCACCAACCTCGACGTGGTCGAGCGCCGGATCGCGGACGCGTGCGCGGCCGCCGGGCGCGCCCGGGAGGAGGTCACCCTGGTCGTCGTCACCAAGACCTACCCCGCCGAGGACACCGCGCTGCTGGCCGGTCTCGGGGTGACGGACGTCGCGGAGAACCGGGACCAGGACGCCGCTCCCAAGGCGGAGCAGTGCAGAAACCTTCCTCTTGACTGGCACTTCGTCGGCCAGCTGCAGACCAACAAGGTCCGTTCGGTCGTCCGCTACGCGAACCACGTGCACTCGGTGGACCGGCTCCGGCTGGTCGAGTCGCTCTCCGCGGCGGTGCTCAAGGCGGAGCGCCCGGAGCTGGGCTGCCTGGTGCAGGTGGCGCTGGACAAGGCGCACGGGGAGGGTGAGCACCGGGCGGGGGTCGCGCCGGAGGACGTCGCGCAACTGGCCGACGCGATCGCCGACACGCCCGGGCTGCGGCTGGACGGTGTGATGACGGTCGCTCCGCTGGCCGGCCCGCTGGCCGGAGACCCGGCCCGGGCCTTCGATCGGCTGGCGGAAATCGCAACCGCCGTACGGGCGGCCCATCCGGCTGCCACCATGGTCTCCGCAGGGATGAGCGGTGACCTTGAGCAGGCGATTGCCGCCGGAGCGACACATGTGCGCGTCGGAACGGCGGTACTCGGAGTGAGGTCACCCCTCAGGTAACGTCACCGGGTAAGTAGATCAGACAGCAGGACAAAATAGGACAGAATCTAGCAGCTCTTCGGAGCGCTAGCGAACCGTGGATCGCAGCTCCGCGGCCCCCACTCCACGCATCTGACCGGCCGTCGGGCTGACACGCCGTCGTGGAGGGACCGCGGAATCCGCAGGCGGGGCCGTACGGCCCGGGCCGGAGCCGGTCCGTACGGAACGAGCGAAGCGACCATCAGAAGGTGCGCGCATCGCGAAGCCGCCACCGAGCGCGAGCGAGGTGGCTATGAGCGGAGGAGACAGGAGCATGGCCGGCGCAATGCGCAAGATGGCGGTCTACCTCGGCCTCGTGGAGGACGAGACGTACGACGGCCAGGGGTACGACCCCGACGACGACTACGACGCGGACCCCGAACCGATCCGGACGGGCCAGCGGACCGAGGACATCCCCCGGCCGGCCCCGGCTCCCGCGGCCGCCGCGCCCGCCCCGGTCTCCTCGATCACCCCGCAGCCGGTGCCCGCGGCGGTGCCGATCCGCCAGGAGACTCCGAGGATGGCCCCCGTGTCGTCCATCACACCCGAACGTCGCCACAACCTGGAGAAGAGCGCACCGGTGATCATGCCCAAGGTCGTGAACGAACGAGAGCCCTACCGCATCACCACGCTGCACCCCCGGACCTACAACGAGGCCCGTACCATCGGGGAACAGTTCCGTGGCGGGACCCCCGTGATCATGAATCTGACCGAGATGGACGACACCGACGCGAAGCGCCTCGTAGACTTCGCGGCTGGACTCGTCTTCGGTCTGCACGGCAGTATCGAGCGCGTGACACAGAAGGTGTTCCTGCTGTCGCCTGCTAACGTCGATGTCACGGCGGAGGACAAGGCTCGGATCGCCGAGGGTGGGTTCTTCAACCAGAGCTGACCCGGCCACGACTTTACGTGTGGATCTGATCAACAGTGGTTGGCGACAGGTGACGAGCGGCAGGCCCGAGGGATCGGGACCGGGGAGAGGGATACGCGATGGACATCGTGTGGGCGGTGCTCTACTACGCCCTGACCGTCTTCCTGGTGTTCCTGCTCGTACGGCTGGTCATGGACTGGGTCTTCCAGTTCGCGCGTTCGTGGCGGCCCGGCAAGGCCATGGTCCTGGTCCTGGAGGCCACGTACACTGTCACGGATCCGCCGCTCAAGCTTCTTCGGCGGCTCATTCCGCCGTTGCGTTTCGGGGGCGTGGCGCTCGACCTGTCCTTCTTCGTACTGATGATCATTGTGTATGTCCTGATCTCGCTTGTGCACCCCTAGTCGTAGGTGAGCGATGCGACAGGATGCCGGTGTGCCGACGATCACGTTGAGGTGAAGAGATGCCATTGACCCCCGAGGACGTTCGGAACAAGCAGTTCACGACCGTCCGCCTGCGTGAAGGCTATGACGAGGACGAGGTCGATGCCTTCCTCGACGAGGTCGAGGCGGAGCTGACCCGCCTCCTCCGGGAGAACGAGGACCTGCGCGCCAAGCTGGCCGCCGCGACTCGTGCCGCCGCGCAGAACCAGGCCAACCTGCGCAAGGAGCCGCAGCAGGACGCGCCCCGACAGGGCGGCGCTCCGGTGCCGGCCGCCATATCCGGCCCGCCGGTCCCCGGCCAGCAGGGTCCGGGTGGTCCGCAGCAGATGGGCCCCGGCGGCCCGCAGCAGATGGGCCCGGGTGGTCCCCAGCAGATGGGCCCCGGCCCTCAGCAGCAGCAGCAGATGGGCAACCAGCCCCTCGGCCTGCCCGCCGGATCCGCGCCGCAGCTTCCCGCCGGCGGCCCTCAGCAGCAGCAGATGAACCAGACCATGGGCGGCCAGCAGCAGCTGGTCCAGCCGATGGGCGGTCAGATGCTGCAGCCCATGGGCGGTCCCGGTGGCCCGCAGCAGATGGGCAACCCGATGGGCCAGGGCATGGGCCAGCAGCAGATGCAGCCGATGGGCGGCCCCATGGGCGGCCCGCAGCAGATGGGCGGCCCCATGGGCGGCCCGATGCAGCAGCAGGGCCCCGGCGGCGACAGTGCCGCCCGCGTGCTGGCGCTCGCTCAGCAGACCGCCGACCAGGCGATCTCCGAGGCCCGTTCCGAGGCCAACAAGATCGTCGGCGAGGCGCGCAGCCGGGCCGAGGGCCTGGAGCGCGACGCCCGTGCGAAGGCCGACGCGCTGGAGCGGGACGCGCAGGAGAAGCACCGCGTCGCGATGGGATCGCTGGAGTCGGCGCGGGCCACGCTGGAGCGCAAGGTCGAAGACCTGCGGGCGTTCGAGCGTGAGTACCGCACGCGACTGAAGTCGTACCTGGAGACCCAGCTGCGCCAGCTGGAGTCGCAGGCCGACGACTCGCTCGCTCCGCCGCGGATCCCCGCCACCGCGTCGCTGCCGCCGGCGGCCTCGTCGATGGCCCCGGCCGGTGCCGGTGCGATGAGCAGCGGTGCGCCGAGCTTCGGCGGCAACCAGCCGTCCTTCGGAGGCAACTCGCCGTCCTTCGGCGGGAACAGCGCCTTCGGCGGCAACACCTCGGCGCCGAGCTTCGGCGGGCAGTCGACCGGTGGCAACAGCGGTGCGCCGCAGATGCAGCCGGCCGGGATGACCCAGCCGATGGCGGCCGTCCGACCGCAGCCGCCGCAGCCGATGCAGCAGGCTCCGGCGCCGATGCGGGGCTTCCTGATCGACGAGGACGGCGACAACTGAGGTTGTAGCAGAGCCTTTTGAGGGCGCCCCCTTTTCGACCTCCGGGTCGGGGAGGGGGCGCCCTTGTTTGTGGTGGGGTGGGTGGTTCTCGGGTGGGTGGGGGCTTTCGGGAGGGTGGGGGGCCGGGGGCGGCGCAGGGGGTGGGTGCTCCGGGGGCTGGGTGATTTTCAGACTGCCGACCCTGTGGGTGG
>NZ_JBHXTL010000137.1:0-25197 GCF_042677365.1 Kitasatospora sp. NPDC127116 | reverse complement strand
CGGGGCCCCGGCCGCCTCCTGCGTTGCGGGGCCGGGGACTCGCAACCGCACCGCCGAGGGCCGCAGGAGTCGGGGGACTCCTGCGGCCCTCGGCGCACGGCCGGACGGGGGTCGTCACCCGGTCAGGCGGTGCGCTCCAGGTCGCCGCGCAGCACCGGGTGGGCGAAGGGGGTGCCGTCCGCGTAGCGGGCCAGCTCGTCCGCCGCCGCGGCCGCCATCCGCCGCAGCTCGCCGCCGAGCGAGCCGGCGACGTGCGGGGTGAGCAGGACGTTGGGCAGGTCGTAGAGCGGCGAGTCGGCGGGCAGCACCTCCGGGACGGTGACGTCCAGGACCGCGTGGAGGCGGCCCGAGACCAGCTCCTCGACCAGGGCGTCCTGGTCGATCAGCGACCCGCGGGAGGTGTTCACCAGCGTCGCCCCGTCGCGCATCAGGGCGAGCCTGCGGCGGTCGATCATGTGCCGGGTGCCGGGCAGTTCGGGCGCGTGCACGCTCACCACGTCGCTGCGCCCGCACAGTTCGTCGAGCGTCACCGAGCGGGCGCCCAGCGCGGCCGCCTCGGCCTCGTCCACGTACGGGTCGTGGAGCAGCAGCTCCAGGTCGAAGGGGCGGAGCAGTTCGAGGACCCGCCGACCGATCCGGGAGGCGCCGACGATGCCCGTGGTGCGCCGGTAGTTGCCGGCTCCGGGGTAGGCGGCCTGCCAGTCGTGCGGGGCCCGCCGTTCGCGGTAGTCGGCGCTGAGCCTCAGCACCTGCTTGTTGGCGAACAGCACGTTGGCGACGGTGTACTCGGCGACGGGCAGGGCGTTGGCCCAGGCGGCCGAGGAGACCTGGATGCCGCGCTCCCAACAGGCCTCGGTGACATGGTGCTTGACCGATCCGGCGGCGTGGACGACGGCGCGCAGCCGGGGCGCGGCGGCGAGGACGGCCTCGTCGAGCGGGGGGCAGCCCCAGCTGCTGACGATCACCTCGGTCTCGGCGAGGACGGCGGCCGCCTCGGGGCCGGTGAAGTCGTCGACGACGAACACGGGGTCGAGTCGGGCGAGGGTGGTGAGCCGGTCCATGGTCTCGTCGTCGACCAGCCGGTCGACGAGGTCCGGGGTCATGGCCAGCAGGGCGCGCGGGCGCCGGCGCGGCGAGGCGGGTGAACTCCCGTTCGCAGCGGTCGGGTTCGGCGGATTGGACACGTGGTTCTCCGGCGCGGTCGTGGAGTTGGCGGTCTGGTGGGTCACTTGACGCTTCCCGCGGTCAGGCCGGCCTTCCAGTGGCGCTGGAGGGCGACGAACGCGACGACCAGCGGCACGACGGCCAGCAGCGAGCCGGTGACGACCAGCGGGTAGAACTCGGGGAACGCGTGGGTCTGGGTGTTCCACGCGTAGAGGCCGAGGCTGACCGGGAAGAGCCGGTTGTCGGAGAGCATCACCAGCGGCAGGAAGAAGTTGTTCCAGATCGCGGTGAACTGGAACAGGAACACCGTGACGAAGCCGGGCATGACCATCCTGAGCCCGATCGACCAGAAGGCGCGCAGCTCGCCCGCACCGTCCGTACGGGCGGCCTCCAGCACCTCGCCGGGGATGTAGCCGGCGCAGAACACCCGGGCGAGGTAGACGCCGAAGGGGTTCACCAGGGAGGGCAGGAAAACCGCCCAGAAGGTGTTGGCGAGGCCGAGTTCGGAGGCGAGCAGGTACATCGGCAGGGCCAGGGCCGTGGTCGGCACCAGCACGCCGAGCAGGACCAGCCCGAACAGCTTCTCCTTGCCGGGGAAGGCGTACACGTGGAAGGCGTAGCCGGCGCCGACGCAGACGAGGGCGCAGAGCAGGGCCCCGACGCCCGCGTAGAGCAGCGAGTTGAGGTACCAGCGGAAGTAGATGCCGTCGCCGGTGGTGGCGAGGGCGTGCAGGTTGGCGCCGAGGTTCCAGTTGGACGGGGTGAGGCCGTGGCCGCCGAGGAGGTCGCCGGTGTTCTTGGCGGCGGCGGTGAGCAGCCAGCCGAGCGGCAGCAGCGTGTAGGCGGCCGCCAGCACGAGGGCGCCGTTGACGGCGGCCCTGGACAGCGTCCAGGGCGTGCGCGGGGTGCGGTCGCGGCCGGCCCGGGGGGCGCGCGGGCGCCGGCGGGTGTCGCGTTCGGGGGCGAGGGTGGTCATGCCGAGTCCTCCGTCCGGCGCGCGGGGCGGGTGCGGGTCGCCCAGGTGACGAGGAAGGACAGGACGGCCGCGGTGATGGCGAGCAGCACCGAGGCGGCGGCGGCGAGGCCGTAGTCGCCGCGGTCGAAGGCGGCGGTGTAGGCGTACATGTTGGGGGTCCAGGTGCTGATGACGCCGGGTGAGGCGCCGTGCAGGATCATCGGTTCGGTGAACAGTTGGAGGGAGCCGATCACGGTGAACAGGCCGACCATCACGATCGAGGCGCGGATCAGCGGGATCTTGATGCTGAGGACGGTGCGCAGCGGGCCGGCGCCGTCCACGATCGCGGCCTCCAGCACCTCGCGGGGGACGGCCTGGAGCGCGGCGTAGAAGATGACGGTGTTGTAGCCGACCCACTCCCAGAGCGCGATGTTGACCACGGCGGGCAGCGGGTTGCCGAGCAGGTCAGGGCTGCTCCCGACGGAGTTCAGCGCCTCGATGACCGGGCTGATGCCGGGGGTGTACAGGTACATCCAGATCAGGGCGGCGATGATGCCGGGCACCGCGTGCGGCAGGAACAGCGCGAGCTGGAAGAAGCGGCGGGCGCGGGCCAGCGTGGAGTCCAGGAGCAGCGCGAGCGCCAGGGACAGGCCGACCATCAGCGGTATGTACAGCAGGCAGTACAGGGCCGTGGTCCAGAAGCCGTCGAGGAAGGCCGGGTCGCCGAGGGCGCGGGTGTAGTTGCCGAGGCCGGTGAAGACCGTCTCGACGCCGCCGAAGCCGAGGCCGGAGCGGTGCTCCGTGTAGAGGCTGAGGTAGAGGGCGTACCCGATCGGGACGAGCGTGCAGGCGGTGAAGAGGATCAGGAACGGCGCGAGGAGCACGGCCGGCGCGCCGTACCGCCCGGACCGGCGCCGCCCGCCGGTGGGGCGGGCGGGCGCGGCGCGGACGGCGCGGTCGGTCGGGGCGGTGGTCACTGGGCGACCTTGATTCCGCGGTTCTTCAGCTCGGCGACGGTGGCCTGCTGCGCGGCGTCCACGGCGGACTGGACGGTGCCGCCCTGGGTGAGCTTTCCGAAGGCGTCCTTGAGGGAGGTGTTGGTGGCGCCCATGGCCGGGCCCCACTGCCAGCCGGGCTTGATGGACTTGGCGGCGTCGGCGTAGATCGCGTAGACGTCCTGGCCGCCGTAGAAGTCCGTCTTGAAGGCGGCCTGGGCGACGGACACCAGGGCCGGGGCGGCCGGGTAGGCCGAGGAGGTGCCGGAGGCGATGCGGGCGTTGAAGCCCTCGGGCGTGCTGGTGGCCCAGGTGGCGAACTCCACCGCGGCCTTGGCCTTCCTGCTGTTCTTGGAGACCGCGAAGGTGGTGCCGCCGACCATGCCGCTGGCGGGGTTGCCGTCCCAGGTGGGGACGGGGGCGACGGCCCACTTGCCGGAGGCGTCGGGTACGGTGCCCTTGAGCACGCCGCCGCCCCAGGAGGCGCCGAGGTAGCCGGCCGTCTCGCCCTTCTGCAGGGAGGCCGTCCACTGCTGGCTGAAGGACGGCATGACCCGGACGAGGTCGTCGTTGATCAGCTGCTGCCAGTAGTCGCCGACCTTCCTGCTCTCCGGGCCGGTGGCGTCGACCTTCCAGGCGTCGCCCGAGCTCTTGAACCAGTGGGCGTCGGCCTGCCAGGCCATGGCCTCGAAGGTGGTCGGGTCGTCGGGGAAGAAGGTGGCGATCCGGGCGTCCGGCTGGGCCTCCTTCAGCTTCCGGGCGGCGGTGCGGAATTCGTCCCAGGTCTTCGGCGCGGTGATGCCGGCCTGGTCGAAGAGGTCCTTGCGGTAGTAGAAGGCCTGCGGGGAGGCGTCCAGCGGCAGGGCCCACGTGGTGCCGCCGAGCGTGGTCAGCTCCAGGGCCTGGTTCAGGTACTTGGCCTTGACGCCGTCCGTGACGAGCTTGCCGATGTCCTGCACGGCGCCCTGGCTGACGAAGTCCGGCAGCTGCGAGTACTCGACGTTGAACACGTCGGGCGCGTTGCCCGCCTTGACCGCGTTGGAGATCTTGGCGTAGCCGCCGGCGACGCCGGAGGGGATCTCCTCGTAGGTCACCTGGATGTTCGGGTGGGTGGCGTTGAAGGCGGCCACGACCTCCTTGGTGCCCTTGGCCCAGCCCCAGAAGGTGAGGGCGACGGGCTTGCCGTCCTCGGAGCCACCGCTCGACGAGTCGCTGCCGCAGGCCGCGAGGGACGTCATGCCGAGGGCGGACGCAACGAGGGCGGCGGCCAGACGGGGGGCTCTGCGGACGCGGGTGGGGGTGGTGGACATGGCTCGTCTCCCGGTGGAGGGGGTGTGCGGGGTGGGGCCATCCTGGGACCGCGCTTCGATCGAAGTCAAGGGTTCTGGATCAAATGATCCGCTTCGATCTGGCGCACCCCGCAATGTTCGGGCTTCTTTACGGGAAAGCACCCCTTCCGTGATGTTTTCCCCTGTCATCTCGGATCATTTGATCAATATCATGGACGATCGATCTGGGTTCTGCCTGGATCCGATCCCCGCCACCGACCGACGATCCCCCGCCACCGACCGAGGAGCCCCGGCATGCCCCCGATCGAGCTACCCCCCGAAGACCGCTCGCTCAGCCCCCTCACCGGCTGGACCAGGGCCCACTGGGAGGCCGCCGCGGACGGCCTGCTGGCCGCCGTCCGCCGCCACGCGGGCCCCGAACACGCCCTGATCGCACTGCCCGGCGACCGCCCCAGCTGGTCGGGGCCCCGCTCGGACGGACTGGAGGGGTACGCCCGGACGTTCCTGCTGGCCGCCCTCCGCGTCGCGGGGGCCCGCGGCGACGACCCCCACGGACTGCTCCCGGCCTACGCCGAAGGGCTCGCCGCCGGCACCCGCCGCCCCACCGCCGAACGCGGCCTCACCGACGCCGACCCGGTCTCCTGGCCGGTGATCACCGACCGGGGCCAGGCCATGGTCGAGGCCGCCTCGATCGCCCTGGCCCTGCGGATCACCCGCCCCTGGCTCTGGGACCGCCTGGACGAGGACGTGCGCGCCCGGGCCGGTGCCTGGCTGGCCCGGGCCCTCCACCGGGCCCCGGTGGACAACAACTGGTGGCTCTTCCCGCTGACCGTCGGCGGCTTCCTCGCCGAGGCGGGCATCGACGCCGCGGCCGCGGAGCGGGCCGTGGAACGCGGCCTGGCGAGGATCGAGACCTGGTACCGGGGCGACGGCTGGTACACCGACGGGCGCCCGCGCGCCTTCGACCACTACAACGGCTGGGCCTTCCACCTCTACCCCGTCCTCCACGCCCACCTGGGCGGTGACCGGCACCTGCTCGACCTGTACGGCGGCCGGCTCGCCGCCCACCTCGACGCCTGCACGCACGCCTTCGGCGCCGACGGCGCCCCCGTCCACCAGGGCCGCTCGCTCACCTACCGCTTCGCCGCCGCGGCCCCGCTGTGGGCCGGAGCCCTGTGCGGGAACACCCCGCTGTCCGCGGGCACCACCCGCCGCCTCGCCTCCGGCGCCCTGCGGTACTTCCTCGACCGCGGCGCACTCGACGCCGAGGGCCTGCTCACCTCCGGCTGGCACGGGCCGTACCCGCCGATGGTCCAGCCGTACTCCGGGCCCGCCTCCCCGTACTGGGCGGCCAAGGGCTTCCTCGGGCTGCTGCTGCCGCCGGAGCACCCGGTCTGGACGGCCGTCGAACAGCCCGGACCCGCCGAACTCGGAGACGCCGTCCGGCCGCTCCCCCGGCCCGGCCGGCTGATCCAGTCCACCGCCGCCGACGGCCTCGTCCGGGTGCACAACCACGGCAGCGACGACCAGCCCGCGGACGAGGTGCTGCCCGACGACCCGCTCTACGCGCGCCTCGCCCACTCCACCGCGACCGGGCCGGTACTGGACGGACCGCCGGACAACCACCTCGGCCTGGTGGTCGGCGGCACGCTCACCGAGCGCGGCCGGATCCGGCCGCTCGGCGCCGGCGACGGCTGGGCCGCCTCCGAGCACCGGCCCCGGGCGGGCGGCGCGGAACTCCCCGGGGTCGTCGTGACCTCGCTCGTCCTGGCCGCCGGGGCCGACGAGGTGCACGCCCACCTGGTCGCCGGGGCCGAACCGGGCACCGAGGTCCGGCACAGCGGCTGGGCGGTCGCCGGCGGCTCCGCCGAGACCGCCGTGGACGGGCCGCTCGCCACCGCCACCGCCACCGGGCCGGACGGCCTGCGGCTCGTCTCGCTGCTGCGCTGCGCGAGCGGCTTCACCAGCGCCGGCACCGACCCGCTGCCCTCGGGCACCGCGTTCGGCGCCGTCGGCGCGGTACCCCGGGTCACCGGGCGGACCGCCGACCCGGCCGCGCTGTTCGTCAGCACCGCACGGCTCTCCCGCGGCCCGGTGCGGCCGCCCCGCGCGGCCGTCGAGGTCCGCACCGAACCGGCCCCGCGGGGCCACCTGCTCCACGTCCGCTGGCCGGACGGCGGGCGGCACACCGCCCTGCTCGCCACCGGCTCCGTCACCGTCCGCCGGGAGGACTGACCACCGTGCGACTCGCCCTCTCCACCCTGGGCCTGCCCGGCCGCCCGCTCACCGAGGTCCTCCGGCTGGCCGCCGAACACCACTGGCAGGGACTCGAACTGCGGTGCGCGCCCGGCGAACCGGTGCACCCCGACCTGACGGCCGGGGAACGGCGAAGCGCCCGACGGGAGTTCACCGCCCACGGGATCACCCCGCTCGCCGTGGCCTGCTACCTCGGCGTCGCCGCGCCGGGCGACGACGACCGGCCGGCCGCCGCCCTGGTCGACCACCTGCGGCTGACCGCCGACCTCGGGGCGCGCCACCTGCGCGTCTTCCCGCACGGCGCGCGGTCCGCGCCGGGCGAGGACGACCGGCGGGCCGCCCGGCGGCTGGCCGCGGCGGCCGACACCGCCCGCTCCCTCGGCGTCCGCATCCTGCTGGAGACCCACGACTCGCACCGCTCCGGGCGCGACGTGGCGCGCGTGCTCGACCTCGTCGGGCATCCGGCCGTCGGCGCGCTGTGGGACCTGCTGCACACCCGGCTGGCCGGCGAGAGCCCGGCGCAGAGCCTGGCCGCGCTCGCGCCCCACCTCGGCTACGTCCAGGTCAAGGACGTCGCGAGCGACGACGACCTCACCCCGGTCGCGCTCGGGGCGGGCGTGCTGCCGATCGCCGAGTGCGTGCGCGCCCTGCCGGCGGACTGCTGGGTGTCATGGGAGTACGAGGCGCCCTGGTACCCGGCCGCCGCCCCGCTGCCCGGGCTGCTGGGCCCCGGCGCGGCCTACCTCACCCGGCTCGCGGCCTGAGAGCGGGGCGGGCCGGGCGGAGCGGCCGGGACGCCCCGGGGCTCCGCCCGGCCGCGCCTCAGCCGGCCGCGCCCGCGCCCCCGCAGGAGGTGCGGATCTCCAGTGAGGGCAGCAGTTCGAGGCGGTGCACGGGCAGCGAGCCGCCGAGGTCCAGGCGGCGCAGCAGCAGCTCCACGGCGGCCGCGCCCACGGCCCGCTTCGGCGGCGCGACAGCGGTCAGCGGCGGCGCGGCGAGGGCCGCGAACACGTCGTCGTACGCGATCAGCGCCACGTCGTCCGGCACCTGGAGGCCCCGGGCCCGCAGCAGCGGCGGCAGCTGGATGGCGTCCTGGTCGTTGTGGACCAGCACGGCCCGCACGCCCCGGGCGGCGGCCTCGGCGATCCGCTCGGCGACGGCCTCGGAGTCGACGCCGGGGCGGCGGATGTCGATCACCGGTTGCGGCTCCAGCCCCAGCAGCGCCGTCCCCTCGGCGTAGCCGGCCCGGACCTGGTGCGCCGTCCAGGTGTCCTCCCGGGCGACCAGCAGCACCGAGCCGTGCCCGAGCGCGACCAGGTGGCGCAGGGCGAGCAGGACGCCGTGCCGGTGGTCCGAGCCGACGGAGTCCAGCGGCGCGCCCTCGCCGTCGGCGGGCGGGCGGCGCTCGACGAGCACGGCGGGCACCGGGAGCCCCCCGGTCCACAGCCGGTCCTCGCCGCCGGCCGGACGCCAGTTGGGGGTGAGGAGCAGGCCGTCCACCCCGGAGTCGAGCAGCTGCCCGACCTGGGCGCGGTCGTCGGCCGACTCGTACGGGGCGATGGCGAGCACCAGGCGCGCACCGGCGTCCGCGGCGGCCGAGCGGGCGCCGCCGACCACCTCGTCGAAGTACGAGCCGACGGTGGGGACGAGCATGCCCAGGACCCGGTCGGCGCCCTCGGTCGCGGTGGGCTTGGCGCGCGGCAGCGAGACGGCGCCGTGCGAGCGCTGGAGCAGCCCGTCGTCGGCGAGCACCGCGACGTCGCGGCGGACGGTGACGGCCGAGAGGCCCATCCGGGCGGCGAGGTCCACCACGCGTACCGTCCTGAGGTCGCGCACGACCTCCAGGATCCGGGACCGACGCTCCTCGGCCGTGATGGTCATGGCTTCCTCCTGCGTGCCCCGTGCCCCGTGCCGCACGGCATCTGATCAATCTGGCTCGTTCAATCGAAATTCGATCGAACGAACACAGATGTGCCGAGTCGATCAGACCCACCGTACCGGTCGGCCGATCGTCCGGTCAGGCCATCCCGCGTTCCCGGCCTGCGAAAACCCGCCCGAACCGCCCGAACCGCCCGGACCGCCCGCTCACCGGGCGTCCGGCACCGTCGCCCGGCCGACCGCTCCCCCGTTCACCGGTCCCGCGCAGGCGCCGCCCCGGTGCTCCCCCGCAGCACGACCTCGGTCGGCAGGGCCTGCCGGACGGGCCGCCCGCCCCCGTCGGACTCCAGCGCCAGGGTGACGGCACTCGCGCCGAGCCGCTCCAGCGGCATCCGTACCGTCGAGAGCGCCGGCGCCACGTCCGCGGCGAACGGGATGTCGTCGAAGCCGGCCACGGACATCCGGCCGGGCACGTCGACCCCCCGCGCGCGCAGTTCGCCGAGCACACCGATCGCGCAGACGTCGGACAGCGCCAGCACGGCGGTCGGCCACTCGGCCTGCGGGCGGTCGAGCAGTCGCCGCACCGCCTCGCGGCCCCCGGCGCGGGTGAACTCCACGTGCTGGACGGCCCCTTCGGCCGGCTCGACGCCCGCCTCGGCGAGCGCCTCGCGCACCCCGGCGAGCCGCTCCATCGGCACCCGCAGCCGCTCCGGCCCGGTGATCACCGCGAACTCGCGGTGCCCCAGGCCCAGCAGAGCCCGGGTCAGGTCGGCCGCGCCCCCGCGGTTGTCCGGCAGGACGGCGTCGTAGCCGGGGCCGTGGTCGGTGATGGTGGCGATCCGCCCGCCGTCCGCCCGGTAGTCGGCGAGCGCCGCGTCGACGGCCCGGACGGCGGCCGGGTCGGTGTGGGCGGAGCCGGCCAGGACGATGGCCCGCACGCGCTGGCCGTGCAGCATGCGGATGCCCCGCACCTGCGTCTCCGGCTCCCCGTCCGTGTTGATCACCAGCGGGAGCAGCCCGGCCCGCCCGGCGGCGTCGGAGACCCCGCGGGCGATGGCCGCGAAGTACGGGTCGGCCACGTCGTGCAGGAGCACGCCGACGTTGGCCGTGGCGGCCCGGGCGAGCGCCTGGGCGGGGGCGTTCGGCAGGTACCCGAGGGCGTCGGCGCTGGCCCGGACCTTCGCGGCCAGTTCCCCGCCGACCGTCCGGGCCGAGCCGTTGAGCGCCCGGGAGGCCGTCGCGAGCGAGACCCCGGCGTGACGGGCGACCTCACTGAGGGTGACACCCATCGACCGTTCCCCGCTTTCCTCCACCACCTGCATTGACGTGCGAAGCATATCTCCATAACCTCCGGGAAAGCGCTTTCCCCTTGCCGGCACTGACCGCACAGGACGCGGAGGACCACGCATGACCCAGAGAGTGACGCAGAGAGTGATCGGCGTCGTGATGAACGGCGTCACCGGCCGGATGGGCTACCGCCAGCACCTGGTGCGCTCGATCCTGGCCATCCGCGAGCAGGGCGGACTCCCCCTGGAGGGCGGCGACACACTGTGGCCCGAACCGATCCTGGTCGGCCGCGACGCCCGCAAGCTCAGGGAACTGGCGGACCGCCACGGCCTGACGCACTGGACCACCTCGCTGGACGAGGCGCTGGCCCACCCGCTCGCCGAGATCTACTTCGACGCCCAGATCACCCGGGCCCGCGAGCCGGCCCTGCGCACCGCCATCGCGGCCGGCAAGCACGTCTACACCGAGAAGCCGACCGCGGAGTCCCTCGACGCCGCACTCGAACTGGCCCGGCTGGCCCGGGAGGCCGGGGTGTGCAACGGCGCCGTGCAGGACAAGCTCTTCCTGCCCGGCCTGCTCAAGCTCAAGCGACTGGTGGACGGCGGCTTCTTCGGCCGCATCCTGTCGGTGCGCGGCGAGTTCGGCTACTGGGTGTTCGAGGGCGACTGGCAGGACGCGCAGCGCCCCTCCTGGAACTACCGCGCCCAGGACGGCGGCGGCATGATCCTCGACATGTTCCCGCACTGGCGGTACGTGCTGGACCAGGTCATCGCACCCGTCCGCTCGGTGTACGCGCACACCGCCACCCACGTTCCCGAGCGGGTCGACGAGCAGGGCCGGACCTACCCGGCGACGGCCGACGACGCCGCCTACGGCGTCTTCGAGCTGGAGGGCGGGATCACCGCCCAGATCAACTCCTCCTGGGCCGTCCGGGTCGACCGCGACGAGCTGGTGGAGTTCCAGGTCGACGGCACCGAGGGCAGCGCCGTCGCCGGGCTGCGCAACTGCCGGATCCAGCACCGGGCCACCACCCCGAAGCCGGTGTGGAACCCGGACCTGCCGGCCACCGAGCGGTTCCGCGAGCAGTGGCAGCAGGTCCCGGACAACCGCGAGTTCGACAACGGCTTCAAGGCCCAGTGGGAGCTCTTCCTGCGACACGTCGTCACCGGCTCCCCGTACACCTGGGACCTGCTGGAGGGCGCCAAGGGCGTCCAGCTGGCCGAACTCGGCCTGCGCTCCGCCCGCGAGGGCCGCCGCCTGAACGTTCCCGAGCTGGAGATCCGATGACCGAGCTGAACCTTCCCGGCCACGGCCGCCACCGGCTGAGCACCCCCGAGCCGCTGGACATCCCGGCGCACCCGCCGAAGGAGCGCACGGCCTTCGCCGCCGCGCACGTCGTCGCCGACCCGCTCGGCGGCAACGCCCCCGGCGCCCCGGCCGCCGTCGACTGGGACGCCACCCTCGCCTTCCGCCACCACCTCTGGTCCCTCGGCCTCGGCGTCGCCGACGCCATGGACACCGCCCAACGCGGCATGGGCCTGGACTGGGCCGCCACCCGGGAGCTGATCGTCCGCTCCGGCGCGGAGGCCCGCGCCGTCGGCGGCCGGCTCGCCTGCGGCGTCGGCACGGACCAGCTCACCGGCCCGGCCACGGGCCTCGCCGACATCACGGCCGCCTACGAGGAGCAGCTCGCGGTGGTCGAGGAGGCCGGCGCGCAGCCCGTCCTGATGGCCAGCCGCGCCCTGGCCGCGCGGGCCCGCGGGCCGGAGGACTACCTCCGGGTCTACGGCCGGCTGATCTCCCAGGCCGGTCGGCCGGTGATCCTGCACTGGCTCGGCGAGATGTTCGACCCGGCGCTGGCCGGCTACTGGGGCTCCGCCGACCCGGACACGGCCACCGGGACGGTGCTCGCGCTGATCCGGGAGCACCGCGCCGGCATCGACGGCATCAAGGTCTCCCTGCTCGACGCCGAGCGGGAGATCGCCCTGCGCCGCGCCCTGCCCGAGGGCGTCCGGCTCTACACCGGCGACGACTTCGACTACCCGCGGCTCGTCCGCGGCGACGAACTCGGCCACAGCCACGCGCTGCTGGGCGTCTTCGACCCGATCGCCACCCGCGCCGCGGCCGCGCTGCACGCCCTGGACGCCGGCGACCTCGACCGGTACGACGCGCTGCTCGCCCCCACCCTCCCGCTGGCCCGCCACCTGTTCGCGGCGCCGACGTACCACTACAAGACGGGCATCGTGTTCCTCGCCTGGCTGGCCGGCCACCAGAGCCACTTCACCATGGTCGGCGGGGCGCAGAGCGGCCGTTCCGTCGTCCACCTGGTGGAGCTGTTCCGGCTGGCGGACGCCGCCGGGGTGCTGCCCGATCCGGAGCTGGCGGCGCACCGGATGCGGCGGTTCCTCGCGGTGGCGGGGGTGGAGGCGTGAACCGGCTCTCGCTGAACCAGATCACCACCAAGGGCTGGAGCCTGCCGGAGGCGGTGCGCGGCTGCGTGGCGGCCGGCGTCCCGGCGATCGGGCTCTGGCGCGACAAGGTGGAGGAGGTCGGCGTCGCCTCCGCGGCCAGGCTGGTCCGCGAGGCGGGACTGGCCGTCAGCAGCCTGTGCCGGGGCGGCTTCCTCACGGCCGAGGGGCCGGACGCCCACCGGGCGGCGCTCGCCGACAACCTCCGCGCCCTGGAGGAGGCGGCCGAACTCGGCACCGACACCCTGGTGATGGTCGTCGGCGGGGTGCCCGCGGGCAGCCGCGACCTGGCCGGGGCCCGGGAGCGGGTCGCCGACCGGCTGGCCGAACTCGCCCCGTACGCCGGTGACCTGGGCGTACGGCTGGCGATCGAACCGCTGCACCCGATGTTCTGCGCCGACCGGGCCGTCGTCTCCACCCTCGGCCAGGCCCTCGACCTGGCCGAGCGCCACCCCGTCGAGCAGGTCGGCGTCGTCGTCGACAGCTACCACGTGTGGTGGGACCCGGACCTCGCCGCGCAGGTCGCCCGGGCGGGTGCCCGGATCGCCTCGTACCAGGTCTGCGACTGGACGCTGCCGCTGCCCGCCGACACCCTGCTCGGCCGGGGGCACGTGGGCGACGGCCACATCGACTTCGGCGCGCTGACGGCCATGGTCACGGCCGCCGGCTACACCGGCTGGATCGAGACCGAGATCTTCAACCAGGAGATCTGGGACACCCCCGGGGAGCAGACCCTCGCGACGGTGGTCGAGCGCCACCGGGCCCACGTGGCGGGCGCATGAGGGTCGTCCTCGCCCCGGACTCCTTCAAGGGGACGGTCACGGCGACCGACGCCGCCCGGGCGCTGGCCGACGGCTGGCGCTCGGTGCGGCCGGGCGACGAGCTGATCGCGCGTCCGATGGCCGACGGCGGCGAGGGCACCATCGCCGCCGTCGCGGCCGCCCTGCCCGGCACCACCGAGCACGAGGTCCCCGGCTGCACCGGCCCCGACGGGCGGCCGGTCGCCGGGCGGTACGCCCTCCTGCCCGACGGCACCGCGCTGGTGGAACTCGCCGTCGCCAGCGGGCTGCCCCTGATGTCCCGCCCCGCGCCGCTCACCGCGACCACGCGGGGCACCGGCGAGACCGTCGCGGCGGCCCTCGACGCGGGCGCGCGCCGACTGGCGGTCGCCCTCGGCGGCTCCGCCTCCACCGACGGAGGCAGCGGCCTGCTCGCGGCGCTCGGCCTGCGGCTGACCGACGCGCGGGGCCGGGAGCTCCCCGACGGCGGCGGAGCACTGCCGCGGGCCCACCGGGTCGACGCCACGGGCCTGCGCCCGGCGCCGCCCGACGGCGTGGTGCTGCTCACCGACGTCACGAATCCGCTGCTCGGCCCGGACGGCGCCGCCGCCGTCTACGGCCCGCAGAAGGGCGCGGACCCGAGCGAGGTCGCCCTGCTCGACCAGGGCCTCAACCGGCTCGCCGCGCTCCTCGGCGCGGACCCGGCGCGGCCCGGCGCCGGTGCGGCGGGCGGCACCGCCTACGGCCTCGCGGCCGCCTGGGGCGCCGTCATCCGCCCCGGCGCGGCCGCCGTCGCCGACCTCCTCCGCCTCGACCGGGACATCGCCGCGGCGGATCTGGTGATCACCGGTGAGGGCCGGTACGACGCGACCAGCCTGCGCGGCAAGGCGGTCGGCGAGGTCCTCGCCCGGGCCGCCCGGGCCGGCGTCCCCGCCCGGATCGTCGCGGGCGAGTCGGCCGACGACCGGGTGCTGACCCTCGCCGCGCTCGCGGGCGACCCGGCCTCCGCCCGGGAGCACGCCCGCCAGTGGCTGGTCCGCGCCGGCGCCCGCCTCGCCCACGACGCGGCGGGCTGACCCCCCGCCGTCCGGGCCCGGTCCCCACGCGCTCGGCGCGGACCGGGCCGCCCGGGTCACCCGCCCGGCACCACGTTCGCCGGCGGCAGGCCCTCGAAGAAGGCCACCGCCTCCTCCCGCCAGTGCGGGCGCCAGCTCTCGGCTTCGGCGCGGGCCGCGTCGGCGCAGCGGCGCATGTCGGCGCGGAGCTTCCGGTCCACGCCCAGCCGCCGGGCCAGCTCGCGGACCCGCTCGACCGCGTCGGCCGGGCAGTGCGGGTCACCGAGCGCGGACTCCACCACGGCCCGCTGCGCCTCGTCCGCGCGGGCGAGCAGGGCGCTCACGGCGTAGCTGCGGCGTCCCGCGCGGAGGTCGGCGCCGGTGGACTTGCCGGTGGCGTCCTCGTCGCCGAACAGGTCGAGGTAGTCGTCGCGCAGCTGGCCGCCGATGCCGACCGGGGTCGCGTAGCGGCGCAGCCGTGCGTCGTGTTCGGCCACGTCCTCGCCGGCGGCCAGCAGCCCCAGCCGCAGCGGGGCGAGGACGGAGTAGCGGGTCGACTTGTACTCGCAGACGGTGTGCAGGAACTCCTCGTCCGGGAGCGGCAGGAAGTCGCGTTCGAGGTCGAGGATCTGGCCGGCGACCGTCTCGGCACCGGCGTTCAGCTGCACCTCCAGCATCGCCTGGCGCAGCTCGGCGGGGACGTCCGCCTCCAGCAGGACCCGCATCGAGAGGAAGGCGGCGAGGTCTCCGGCCAGGACGGCCAGGCCGAGCGCGGTGCGGTCCGCCGCCGGGAACTCCCGGCGGTACGCGTAGTAGGTGGAGGGGCCGCCGCGGCGTACGGGCGCGTCGTCGATGATGTCGTCGTGGACGAGCCCGTGCGTCTGGAGCAGCTCGATGCTCAGCGCGGCCTCCGCCAGGCCGGGCACCGGGTCGGTGGTCACCAGGCGGGCCGCCTCGTACAGCAGGGCGACCCGCAGCCGCTTGCCGCCGCGCAGTGAGAGGTCCCGCAGCAGCTCCAGGCAGCGCGGGGTGAAGCGGCTGAGCGACGGCGTGTCGAGGCGCTCCGGCAGGGCCGCGAAGTAGGCCTCGAAGCGGAGGTCGAACCGGCGCCGGTGTCCGGCGGCTCGTTCGCGGGCGGCTGCCATGATCGTCTCGTTCACGAGGCCCACCCTCGCATCCGGCGTACGGGACCGCGCAGCCGCCCTGCCTACTCGGTCTGGACGGCGATCAGGCAGGTGTCGTCGTCGGTGTCGGCGGGGCTGAGTTCGAGCAGCCGGTCCAGGTACTGCTCCAGGTCCGGGCCGGGGGCGCCGGCCGCCCGGAGCAGCTGTTCCACCGACTCCTCCACCGGACGGTCCCGGCGTTCGACCAGCCCGTCGGTGTAGAGCAGCAGGACGTCACCCGGGTCGAGCCTGGCGGTGCGCTCCTCGTACTCGGCGTCGTCCAGCGCGCCGAGCAGCACGCCGTGCGGCAGCGGCAGCACCTGGGCGCCGTCCGCGCCGAGCCGGATCGGCGGCAGGTGGCCGGCCCGGGCCCAGCGCAGTTCGCCGCCGACCGGGTCCACCAGCACGCAGACGGCCGTCGCGGTGACCTGGCCCGGTTCGCGCAGGGCCACGGTGTTGGCCCACTCCAGCAGCCGGCCCGGGCCGGCCCCGGTGACGGCGAGGCCGCGCAGCGCGTGCCGCAGCGCGACCATCCCGGTGGCCGCGCCGACGCCGTGCCCGGCCACGTCGCCGACCGCGAGCAGCACCCGCCGGTCGGGCAGCACCAGCACGTCGTACCAGTCGCCACCGACCCGGTCGCGCTGGGCGGCGGGCCGGTAGCGGACGGCGGCGTGCAGGCCGGTGACGGCGAGCGGGGGCGGGGCGGCGGGCAGGATCGCCTGCTGCAGCCGCAGTGCCAGCTGCGCCCGTTCGGCCGACTCCTGCTCGCTGTCGGCCAGCCGCTCCCGGGTGGCGCCGAGCGCGACCTCCGTCCAGTGCTGGGCGGAGACGTCGTGGTAGGCGCCGCGGACGGCGACGAGCCGGCCGGTCTCGTCCACCACCGGCTCCGCGATCACCCGGGTGAAGCGGTGGGTGCCGTCCGGGCGGTCCAGCCGGACCACCGCGGAGGCGGTGCGGTGGTGGTGCCGGACGGTGTCCAGCAGTCGCCGGACCGCCGGCCGGTCGTCCGGGTGGGTGTGCCGCACGAGCCGGTCCAGCGGTACGGGCGAGGCGTCCGGCGGCAGCCCGTACAGCTCGCGCAGCCCGTCGCTCCAGCGGATCCGGCCCTCGGCGGGGCGCTCCTCGAACCCGGCCACCCGGGCCAGCCGCTGGGCCTGGCGCAGCAGGGCGGCGTGCTCGTCCTCCTCCCGCTCGTCGTCCAGCCGCCAGCAGACCAGCACCCGGCCGCCGAGCGGGACGACCGAGAGCAGCACGGCCACCGGGACGGCGGGCCCCTGCTCCCGGAAGGCCAGCCGGACCCGCTCGGCGGTCGACGGCACGCCCGTCTCGTACGCGCGCAGCAGCCGGTCGAGCAGCCCGGCGGCCGAGGCGACCGGGTAGGTCTCCAGCAGCGAGGCGCCCTCCAGTGCCTCCCGGGGCCGGCCGAGCGGGTCGCGGAACCGGGCGTTGACCCGGACCACCGTGAAGTCGGCGATCCGCTCGGCCCGCAGGACGGGGGCCAGCAGCAGCGCGGGGGTGAGCAGACCGTCCAAGAGGTCGTCGGCCCGCTCGGGAGGCACGGGCTCCGGGGGTGGGCCGAGCAGGGTCGCGCAGAGGTCGGCGAGGGCGTACAGGCCCCGGCGCCGGGCCGGGCCGAGCACCGGGGCGGAATCGGGGCCGGTGGCCGGCCAGAGCAGCTCCAGCGCGCCCGTGCGGCGGCGCCGGTCGAGCAGCGGGACGACCGCCCGGTCGGCGGCGCCGCCGACCGAGGGACCGTCCGCCCCCGGTTCACCGGGCCACAGCTCGGCTCCCCCGCCGACGACCAGCTGCGCCGGGGTGGGGACGCCGGGCGGCACCCGGGACCAGCCGGCCGCCTCCTCGGCACGGAGCCCGGCGTGCGCGGCGAGGGCGAGCGCGCCGCCGGGCAGCCGCTGCCAGACGGCCACGGCGCGGACGCCGAACGCCGCCGCGGCCTGGTCCAGCACGGCCCGGGCGGCGTGCTCCAGGTCGGGCGCGGAGGCGAGTGCGGGCGCGACGGGCGGGCCGGCCTCGGGCGGTTCGGCGGCGGGGAGGCCGAAGGCCGCCGGTCCGGGTCCGCCGTCCGGGTCCGTTCGCGGGCCCTGTCCCGGTTCCAGTTCCGGTTCCAGTTCCGGTTCCGTTCCCGGCTCCGTTCCCGACTCCGGGAGGCGCGCGATGTCCGTCGCCAGGACGAGCACCGGCACGCCCGACTCCCGGGCCAGCCGGGCGAGGTGCGCGGCGGCCTCGGCGACGGGCAGGCCGAGCCGCTCGGCCAGGATGCCGGTGGCGAGGTCGACGGCGGCCCTGGTCCGCGCCTCGGCGTGCGCCCGGGCGGCGGCCGCCCGGAGACGACGGACGGTCTCGGCCAGGGCCCGGGCGGTGCGCTCCGCGGCCTCCTGTGCCGAGGGCTCCTGCCCCGCGGACTCCTGCTCGGCAGACTCGGGCCCGGCGGTCACGGCGTACCCCGGGGCCGGGGCGCGGTGCCGTCGGGGCGGGCCGCGGTGCCGGCCCGACGAGCCGCGGTGCCCGAGTGCCGGGCCGCGGTTCCCCCGCGCCGGGGAGCCGTCATGACGCGTCCAGCCATTCCCGCATCCGCTCCAGCAGCCGGCCGGTGTCGACCGGCTTGGTGATGTGGTCGTCCGCCCCGGCGGCCAGGCTGCGGTCCCGGTCGCCGGGCATGGCCTTGGCGGTGACGGCGACGACCGGCAGCCGCTCGAAACGGGCGTCGGCGCGGATCTCCGCGATGGCGGCGTAGCCGTCCAGTTCGGGCATCATGACGTCCATCAGCACCAGGTCGGTCTCCGGGTGGGCGCGCAGCAGGTCGAGCCCGGCGCGGCCGTCGGCGGCGTGCAGGATGGTCAGCCCGTGCCGTTCCAGGGCGGCGGTGAGCGCGAAGACGTTGCGGATGTCGTCGTCGACGATCAGCACGGTCCGTCCGACGAGCGGTCCCGCCACGGCCGGGGGCGCGTCGCTCTCCCCGGTCTCCCCGGTCTCCTCCACCGCCGAGGGGCTCTCGACCGCCGGGGGGCTCTCGACCGCCGGGGGGCTCTCGTCGCCCCCGTTCCCGAGCACCGGCGTGTCGCCCGTCGTCACCGCCGCCGCCTGATCGCCCAGCGGCAGGTACAGCGTGAACCGGCTGCCCTGCCCCGCCGCGGAGCGGACGGTGATGGTGCCGCCGAGCAGCCGGGCGAGTTCCCGGCTGATCGACAGGCCGAGGCCGGTGCCGCCGTAGCGCCGCGCGGTGGAGCCGTCGGCCTGCTGGAAGGCTCCGAAGATGGTGTCCAGGTGGGCCGGGTCGATGCCGATCCCGCTGTCGTCGACGTGGAAGGCCACCGCGGCGGGCGCGCGCCCGAGTCCGGGCGGCAGCTCGGCCTCCTCGACGCGTTCGATCCGCAGCTCGACCCGGCCGGTGTCGGTGAACTTGACGGCGTTGGAGAGCAGGTTGTGCAGCACCTGGCGCAGCCGCGCCTGATCGGTGACGATCCGTTCCGGCACGGCCCGGTCGACGGCCACCTCGAAGGCGAGCCCCTTCTGGTCGGCCAGCGGCCGGAAGCCGGACTCCACGTACTCCAGCAGTTCGCGCACCGCGAAGGGCTCGATGGACAGGTCCATCTTCCCGGCCTCCACCTTGGAGAGGTCCAGGATGTCGTTGATGAGCTGGAGCAGGTCGGTGCCGGCCGAGTGGATGACGCCCGCGTACTCGACCTGTTTGGGGGTGAGGTTGCCGCCGCTGTTCTCGGCGAGCAGCTGGGCGAGGATGAGCAGGCTGTTCAGCGGGGTGCGCAGCTCGTGGCTCATGTTGGCCAGGAACTCCGACTTGTACATCGAGGTCCGGGTCAACTCCTGTGCCCTTTCCTCCAGTTCCTGGCGGGCCTGCTCGATCTCCAGGTTCTTCGCCTCGATGTCCCGGTTGCGCTGGGCGAGCAGCGCGGCCTTGTCCTCCAGTTCGGCGTTGGAGCGGCGCAGTTCCTCCTGTCCTTCCTGCAACTCCTTCGACTGGGACTGGAGTTCGGCGGTGAGCCGCTGGGACTCGCCGAGCAGCTCGTCGGTGCGCGCGTTGGCCAGCAGGTTGCCGAGGTTGACCCCGCAGGCCTCGGCGAACTGGGTCAGGAAGTCGCGGTGGACCTGGGTGAACGGGTGGACCGAGGCGAACTCCAGCACGCCGATGAGCCACTCCTCCAGGGCGATCGGCAGGACGACGAGCGAGCGGGCGTCGGCGCCGCCCGCTCCGGAGGAGACGGTGGCGTAGCCGGGCGGCAGGTCGTCCACGGCGACGGTCCGCCGGGTCCGGGCGGCCTGGCCGACCAGGGACTCCCCCAGCCGCAGCCGCCGCTGCTCCCCGGCCGGGCGGCCGTAGGCGCTGATCAGGGCCAGTTCGGTGCCGTCCGCGCCCTCCTCGGCGAGGAAGAACGCGCCGTACTGGGCGCCGACCAGCGGGGTCAGCTCGTCGGTGATCATCCCGGCGACGGCGCGGATGTCCCGCCGGGCCTGGATGGCGGCGGAGAAGCGGGCCAGGTTGCTCTTGAGCCAGTCCTGCTCCTGGTTGGCCAGGGTGGTCTCGCGCAGCGATCCGACCATCGCGTTGATGTTGTCCTTGAGGTCGGCGACCTCGCCGGAGGCGTCCACGCTGATCGAGCGGGTCAGGTCTCCGGCCGCGACGGCGCTGGTGACCTCGGCGATGGCGCGGACCTGCCGGGTGAGGTTGCCGGCCAGCTCGTTGACGTTCTCGGTGAGCCGCTTCCAGGTGCCGGAGACGCCCTCCACCCGGGCCTGCCCGCCGAGCCGGCCCTCGCTGCCGACCTCCCTGGCCACCCTGGTCACCTCGGCGGCGAACGAGGACAGCTGGTCGACCATCGTGTTGACGGTGGTCTTGAGCTCCAGGATCTCGCCGCGCGCGTCCACGTCGATCTTGCGGGTCAGGTCACCGTCGGCGACGGCGGTGGTGACCTGGGCGATGTTGCGCACCTGGCTGGTCAGGTTGTGCGCCATGAAGTTGACGTTGTCGGTGAGGTCCTTCCAGGTCCCGGCGACGTTGGGCACCCGGGCCTGGCCGCCCAGGATGCCCTCGATGCCGACCTCGCGGGCGACCCTGGTGACCTCGTCGGCGAAGGCGGACAGCGTGTCCACCATGGTGTTGATGGCGGCGGCGAGGGCCGCGACCTCGCCCTCGGCCTCGACGGTGATCTTCCGGGAGAGGTCGCCGCGCGCCACCGCGGTCGCCACCTCGGACATCGAGCGGACCTGGCCGGTCAGGTTGGAGGCCATCACGTTGACGTTGTCGGTGAGGTCCTTCCACGTCCCGGAGACTCCCCGCACGGTGGCCTGGCCGCCCAGGTTCCCGGCGGTGCCGACCTCCCGGGCGACCCTGGTGACCTCGTCCGCGAAGGAGGACAGCTGGTCGACCATCGTGTTGATGGTCTCCTTCAGCTCCAGGATCTCGCCGCGCGCGTCGACCCGGATCTTCTGGGTCAGATCGCCCTCCGCGACGGCGGTGGTCACCTCGGCGATCGAACGGACCTGGGCGGTGAGGTTGTCGGCCATGACGTTGACGGACTCGGTGAGCGCCCGCCAGGTGCCGGAGACGTCCCGGACGTCCGCCTGGCCGCCGAGCCGGCCCTCGGTGCCCACTTCCCGGGCCACCCTGGTCACCTCGTCCGCGAACGAGGAGAGCTGGTCGACCATCGTGTTGATGGTCGTCTTGAGTTCCAGGATCTCCCCGCGGGCGGCGACCGAGATCTTCTGGGTGAGGTCCCCCTCGGCCACGGCGGTCGCCACCTGGGCGATGTTGCGCACCTGCCAGGTCAGGTTGCCCGCCATCGCGTTCACCGAGTCGGTCAGGTCGCGCCACGTCCCGGCGACGCCCGGCACCTGCGCCTGGCCGCCGAGCCGGCCCTCGGTGCCCACCTCCCGGGCCACCCTGGTCACCTCGTCCGCGAACGAGGACAGGGTGTCCACCATGGTGTTGACGGTGCTCTTGAGCTCCAGGATCTCGCCGCGCGCGTCCACCTCGATCTTCTGGGTGAGGTCGCCGCGCGCGACCGCCGTGGTGACCTGGGCGATGTTGCGCACCTGCCAGGTCAGGTTGCCGGCCATCGCGTTCACCGAGTCGGTCAGCTCCAGCCAGGTCCCGGTCGCGTCCGGTACCTGCGCCTGGCCGCCGAGCCGCCCGTCGCTGCCGACCTCCCGGGCCACCCTGGTCACCTCGGAGGTCACCCGGGCCAGCTGGTCGGCCATGCCGTTGAAGACCTCGGCGATCTCCCCCAGCACCCCCGGCCGGTCCGGGGCGAGCCGGGTCCGGAAGTCCCCGTCGCGCACGGCCGTCAGCCCGGCGAGCAGCTGCCGCAGTGCCTGCTCGGCCGGGTCGGCCGCGGGGGCTGCGGCTACCGGGTGCTCGTCCATCCGCCCACCGTCCGGATCGCTCGCACGGCCGGGGTGCGCCGTCCGGGCACCTCGGACCCGAGGGCGACGGGCTGCCGCCCTGCTCCCACTGTGCCACCGCGGGCCGGGGGCGACACTCGGGGCGGACGCGCCCGGGGCCGGGCGGCGGCACTCGGGGCGGACGGGCCCGGGCTGGGGGCAGGCCCCAGCGGCCCCGGCGGCCTCAGCCCGGTACGGTCTCGCGGATCGGAAAGGCGTCGGTGGCGCCGGTGAGTTCGAGCATCCGCAGGATCAGCGGCCGGGGCCGGGCCAGCTCGATCCGGCTGCCGTCCACCGCCGCCCGGGCCTTGGCCCGCAGCAGGGCGTTGAGCCCGGTGGAGTCGCAGAACTCCAGTCCGGCGCAGTCCATCACGACCACGCCGGCCGGCTCGGCGAAGGTCCGGTTCAGCGCGGCCCGCAGGTCCGCGCTGGAGTCGAGGTCCAGTTCGCCGAGCAGCACCAGGACGGTGCCCAGGGCCCACGGCCGAATCTCGACCGTCAGCCCCTCGGCCCGGTCGACGGTCGGACTGCCGCACTTCGACGGGCGCCGCGTCATGGCTCGGGCTCCTCTCGCTCGGTGAGGACCGGGCTCGGGCCGATGCCGGCGCTCACATCCATGCGGCTGTCCGCTGCGGAGCGCCGGAAACCCCCGGGCGGGGAAGGGGTCGATCATTCGGGCGCCTGCGGCTCCCCGTCCGAACCGGCCGCCGTCAGGGCCGGCGGGCGCGGCACCTCCAGCCAGACCAGCTTCCCGCCGTCGTCGGGCCGGAAGCCCCAGGCGTCGGCGAGCCGGTCCACCACCCGCAGCCCGTGCCCGCCCGGTCGGCCGGCGCCGGCGAACGGGCGCAGCCGCGGCGGTACGGGGCTGGCGTCCGCGACCTCCACCCGCAGCCGGGCGCCGTCCCAGTGGAGCCGCAGTTCGCGCGGGCCGCCGGAGGCGTGCAGGCAGGCGTTGGTGACCAGCTCGGAGACCATCAGCAGGACGTCCTCGGCCGCGGCCCTCCGGTCCTCGTCGGGGGCCGGCAGCCAGTGCCAGGACACCAGCGCCCGCCGGCTGAACTCCCGGCTGCGCTGCACCGCGCCGGCACTGCCCTCCAGCACCAGCCGCCTGGTCTGGTCCCGACTCGGCGGCCCACCGTTCCCGGGGCGGTCCACGGTCTGCCTCCTCACCTCGGGTCGGGCGGTGCGGCGGGCCCGGCCGGGCCCTCGCCGGGCGCCTCCAGCGCCGTGCGGAGGTCGGGGTGGACCCGCAGCACGCCGTCGGCCCCGGTGATCGCGAGCAGCCGCACCACCAGCGGGCCGGCGCCTGCCAGCTCCAGCCGCACGCCGTCCCCCTGGGCGTCCAGCCGGGCGCGCAGCAGGACGTTCAACCCGGTCGAGTCGCAGAACCGCAGGCCGGCGAGGTCGACGACGATCCGCTCGATGCCCGCCGCCGACGGCGGCCGGGCGAGGGCGGTCCGCAGGTTGTCCGCCGTGTCGTGGTCCAGTTCCCCGGTGACGGTGACGATCCGTACCGGCCCCCGGTCCCCGACCTCGACCCACAGGTCGCCGGACTCGTGCTCCCCGGTGGGCTCGCAGGGTTGCTCGGATGGCCGTGGCATGGCTCGCTCCCGGTCCGGTGGGGACGGCGGGGCGCCGTCCCGACCATCATCGCGCGCGCCGTGCCGGGCCGCGCGGACGGCCGTACCCGCGAGTATCCCGGGTACGGGCTGGAGCACCGTCGGTCGGTCGTCCATGCCCCGCGTCTGCCCGAACCCGGCCGGGACACACGTACCGCCGCCGGCCCGGGAGCACGTCCGGGTCGCCCGCGCAGGCCGGCGTGCGAGGACGTTTCGCGCGCAGACGTTTCGCGCGAGGACGTTAGAGCCCGCCGTGGCGGGGAAGTCGCCTTGGTGGCGGGGCCGCGGGACGCTCGCCGGTTCGTGCCGCCCCGGGGCCCGGCAGGGGCACGAACGCAGGAGAACAAGGACGGACCCGTGAGATTCCTCGACCGCAGCACCGCCGGACACCAGCTGGCCCGCAGGCTCGCCCCGCTGCTGAGCGGCCGGGCCGGTACCGGGGTGGTGGTTCTCGGGCTCGCCCCCGGCGGGCTGCCGGTGGCGGCGGAGGTCGCCGAGGCCCTGGACGCCCCGCTCGACGCCACGGTGGTCCGGTCACTGGCCGTCCGTGGCCACGACCGCCCGATCGGCGCGATCGCCGACGGCGACGCGCCGCTGGTCGACCGGCACACCCTGAGGAACCTCGGCGTCACCGCGGCCGAGCTGGGCGCGAGCGTCAAGCGGGAGCGGGTGGAGGTCCACCGCCGCGAGGCGCTCTACCGCCCGGGCCGGGACCGGCTGCCGTTGGACGGGCGCACCGTCGTCCTGGTCTCCGACGGCCTGACCGACGCCCTCACCGCCCGGGCGGCCGTCCACGCCCTCGCCGCCGACCACCCGGCGCGGCTGATCCTCGCGGCGCCGGTGTGCGACGCCCGGATCGCGGCCGACCTGGGCCGGGACGTGGACGCGGTGGTCTGCCTCCACCTGCCCCGCTACGCGCACGCCGCCGGGCCCTGGTACGGCGAGTTCCACGAGGTCACCGACCGCGAGGCGGCCGTCCTGCTGCAGCGGCGCACCCCGGCGGGCCGCGCCGGGGCCGGCCGGGGCTGAGCCGCCTGCGGCCCCCGCCAAAACCCGTTGCCGGGCAGAGGGTGCACGGACCATCCTCCTGCTCATGAACCATCCCCAGCACGTCATCGCCCTGGACGGGGCCGTCCTTCGCCGCTTCGACGGCGAGTCGGACCTGCCCGAGTTCTTCGCGGTCATCGAGGAGTCGTTGGAGCACTTGCGGCCCTGGATGCCCTGGGTGGCCGAGCACAGCCGGGCCAAGACCGCCGAGTTCCTCACCGGCCGGGCGGAACTCTGGGCGAGCGGGCAGGACTTCACGTACGCGATCGTGCTCGACGGCGCGATCGTCGGCGCCTGCGGGCTGTTCCGGCGCGAGGACACCCCGGCCGGGGTCCGCGAGATCGGCTACTGGCTTCACCCCGCCGCCACCGGGCGCGGGCTGGCCACCCGGAGCGTGCGGGCCCTGGCCGGTGAGGCCTTCCGTCTCCCCGGGGTGGAGTACGTCGAGATCGTCCACGACCCGGCCAACCGGGCCGGCGGCGCCGTCCCGGCCCGGCTCGGCTTCACCGAGTACCTGCGCCGCCCGGCGGAGGCGCTCGCCCCGGCCGAGACCGGGGAGGAACTGGTCTGGCGGCTGCCCCGGGGGCAGGCCCCGGCCCGGTGAGCCCGGCGGTCCGCAGCCAGGGGGGGGAGCATGCGGACCGCCGGGTGCGTCGGCCGGGTCGCAACGATCCGGCCGACGCGTCGGGAGCGGACGCGGTCGGAGCCTTCCGGCTCCCCGCGCAGTGCCCCATCTCGAACTCCGCGGTCCCGCCGTGGACCTCACCCACGGCGTCGCGCGTTCGCTCCCGTGCCCAGGAGACCCTCCCCGTCCACGCCGATAACACC
>NZ_JBHXTL010000136.1:0-25391 GCF_042677365.1 Kitasatospora sp. NPDC127116 | reverse complement strand
GCCCGGGCCCGCGGGCCTCGCGGGCCCGGGCCGGCGCCGAGGCCTCAGGCCAGGTCGGAGGGCAGCAGGGAGGCGATCCAGGCGTCGTGGAAGACGCCGCGCTGCTCGGCGTACGAGCGCAGGGTGCCCTCGAAGCGGTAGCCGGCCTTCGCGGCGACCGCGCGGGAGCCCTCGTTGCCGACGTAGGCCTGCCACTCCAGGCGGCGCAGGCCGAGCTCGCGCAGGCCGAAGAGGGAGACGGCGCGGGCGGCCTCGGTGGTGTAGCCGCGGCCGCGGAACTCCTTCACCGCCCACCAGCCGATCTCGGCGGAGCCCGGGTCGTGGGCGCGCAGGACGAGCCCCTGGGACCCGACCAGGGCGCCGGACTCGCGCTCGAACACGCACCAGATCCGGTTCGCTCCGGTGCGCCAGCCCTCGATGGCGAGATCGCGCACGAAGAACTCCGCGTCCTCGCGCCGGTACGGAGACGGAACGACGGTCCAGCGCTGGATCTCCGGATCCTGGCACGCCGCGAAGACGGCGTCGACGTCGGATTCCTGCGGGGCCCGCAGGACGAGCCGCTCGGTGGTCAGGACGACCGGTTCGGTGCTGGTTTCTTCCATGAACGGATTATTTCGCCGGGTGAGGCGGCCGGGCATCCGAATATCCCGCCGGTCCGCCCGCCCGCCAGGAGGCCGATTCCAGGGCTCGCCGACCGTTTTGCCCCGGTGGGCGGTGCTATCGGGCCATGTGCCCGCGGGGGTGACACGGGAATACCGTGCTGACGCACCTCCCGGGGGGTTGGACTCCTCGCATACGATGGCCCGTGCGGTGGGGTGACCCGCCGTGCAGTCGTCCAGTGCCAATACAGGCAAGGAGCCCGCTCACGTGTCCGTCTTCGACAAGATCCTGCGCGCCGGCGAGGGCAAGATCCTTCGCAAGCTGCAGCGGATTGCTGCCCAGGTCAACTCCATCGAAGAGGACTTCGTCAACCTCACCGACGCCGAGCTGCGCGCACTGACCGACGAGTACAAGCAGCGGCTCGTCGACGGCGAGAGCCTGGACGACATCCTCCCCGAGGCGTTCGCCACCGTCCGCGAGGCCGCCAAGCGCGTGCTCGGCCAGCGGCACTACGACGTCCAGCTGATGGGCGGCGCCGCCCTGCACTACGGGTACGTCGCCGAGATGCGCACCGGTGAGGGCAAGACCCTCGTCGGCACCCTGCCCGCGTACCTGAACGCGCTGACCGGCAAGGGCGTCCACCTGATCACGGTCAACGACTACCTCGCCGAGCGCGACTCGGAGTGGATGGGGCGGGTGCACCGCTTCCTCGGCCTCGAGGTCGGCGTGATCCTGGGCAGCATGACGCCCGTCGAGCGCAAGCGCCAGTACGGGATGGACATCACGTACGGCACGAACAACGAGTTCGGCTTCGACTACCTGCGCGACAACATGGCCTGGTCGCAGGACGAACTCGTCCAGCGCGGCCACTACTTCGCGGTCGTCGACGAGGTCGACTCGATCCTGATCGACGAGGCCCGCACCCCGCTGATCATCTCCGGCCCGGCCGACCAGGCGACCAAGTGGTACGCCGACTTCGCCAAGCTGGTGCAGCGCCTGAAGGTCGACCGCGACTACGAGGTCGACGAGAAGAAGCGCACCGTCGGCATCCTGGAGGAGGGTGTCAGCCGGGTCGAGGACTACCTGGGCATCGACAACCTCTACGAGTCGGTGAACACCCCGCTGGTCGGCTTCCTGAACAACGCCATCAAGGCGAAGGAGCTGTACAAGCGGGACAAGGACTACGTCGTGATGAACGGCGAGGTCATGATCGTCGACGAGCACACCGGCCGCATCCTGGCCGGCCGCCGCTACAACGAGGGCATGCACCAGGCGATCGAGGCCAAGGAGGGGGTGGAGGTCCAGAACGAGAACCAGACCCTGGCCACCATCACCCTGCAGAACTTCTTCCGCCTGTACGACAAGCTCGCGGGCATGACCGGTACCGGCACCACCGAGGCCGCCGAGTTCCACCAGATCTACAAGCTCGGCGTGGTGCCGATCCCGACCAACAAGACGCCGCTGCGCATCGACCAGCCCGACCTGATCTACAAGTCGGAGCCGGCCAAGTTCGCCGCCGTGGTCGAGGACATCGCCGAGAAGCACGAGAAGGGCCAGCCGGTGCTGGTCGGCACCGTGTCGGTCGAGAAGTCCGAGTACCTGTCGCAGGAGCTGCGCAAGCGCGGCATCCCGCACGAGGTGCTGAACGCCAAGCACCACGAGCGCGAGGCGCAGATCGTCGCGCAGGCCGGCCGCAAGGGCGCCGTCACCGTCGCCACCAACATGGCCGGCCGTGGTACCGACATCATGCTCGGCGGCAACTCCGACCACCTCGCGGCGGCCGAGCTGGCGCAGCGCGGGCTGACCCCGACGGACACCCCGGAGGAGTACGAGGCCGCGTTCCCGGCCGCGCTGGAGAAGGCCAAGGCCTCGGTCAAGGCCGAGCAGGACGAGGTCAAGGAGGCCGGTGGCCTCTACGTCCTCGGCACCGAGCGGCACGAGTCCCGCCGGATCGACAACCAGCTGCGCGGCCGCTCCGGCCGTCAGGGCGACCCGGGCGAGTCCCGCTTCTACCTGTCGCTGGGCGACGACCTGATGCGCCTGTTCAAGGCCGGCATGGTCGAGCGCGTGCTCTCGATGGCCAACGTCCCGGAGGACGTGCCGATCGAGTCCAAGATGGTCACCCGCGCCATCGCCTCCGCGCAGACCCAGGTCGAGCAGCAGAACTTCGAGATCCGCAAGAACGTCCTCAAGTACGACGAGGTGCTCAACCGCCAGCGCGAGGTCATCTACGGCGAGCGCCGCCGGGTGCTGGAGGGCGAGGACCTCCAGGAGCAGGTCGGCCACTTCATGGACGACACCGTCGAGGCGTACGTCCGGGCGGCCACCGGTGAGGGCTTCGAGGACGACTGGGACCTGGAGAAGCTCTGGACCGCGCTCAAGCAGCTCTACCCGGTCACCCTGGACCTGGAGGAGCTGGAGGAGGAGGCCGGCGGCCAGGCCGGTCTGACCCCCGAGTTCCTGATCAAGTCCATCCAGGAGGACATCCAGGGCCAGTACGGCGCCCGCGAGGACCAGCTGGGCGCTGAGATCATGCGCGAGCTGGAGCGCCGGGTCGTGCTGTCGGTGCTGGACCGCCGCTGGCGCGAGCACCTCTACGAGATGGACTACCTCCAGGAGGGCATCGGCCTGCGGGCCATGGCGCAGCGCGACCCGCTGATCGAGTACCAGCGCGAGGGCTTCGACATGTTCACCGCGATGATGGAGGGCATCAAGGAGGAGTCCGTCGGCTACCTGTTCAACCTGGAGGTCCAGGTCGAGCAGCAGGTCGAGGAGGTCCCGGTCGAGGACGCCCAGGTGGTGCTCGACAAGCTGGAGAAGGACGCCGCCCGCCCGGAGATCAAGGCCAAGGGCCTGGAGGCCCCGAAGCCGCAGCGGCTGCACTACACGGCCCCCTCGGACGAGGTCGGCGGCGGTGTCATCGAGGGCGACTTCGAGGACCTCGCGCCGGAGGACGAGGGCGACGGGCTGACCCGCGCCGAGCGCCGCAAGGCCGCGAAGTCGGCCAAGGGCCGTCGCCGCAAGGGCTGAGCCGGCCGCCGGACACCAGCCAGGACGCCACGCAGGGCGCCGTTCCCGGACCGGGACGGCGCCCTGCGCCGTCGTGTACCGCCGGGGGTGCGGCGGGGCGCTCACCGGGCCTCCACGGCGGTGCACTGCCACTGCCCGGCCGGGCCGCGCTGCTCCAGCCGGAAGGCCACCACGTGGTGGCGCCGGCCGAGGTCGACCCGCACGCAGGCCTCGACCGCGTCCGGGGCGGGCGAGCGGTCGTGCACCGGGCCGAGCCGGGGCCGGTCGGCGGGGCCGCCGCGGCGCAGCGCTCCGGCCCGTACCAGCGAGGCGAGCTGTCCGTAGCCGGCCAGGCTGGTGTGCCGCATCAGCTGGCCGGAGGGCCGGGCGCCGGTGAGCACCTCGACCAGCCGGTGGGCGAACCGGGCGGCCAGCGCCCCGGAGTCGGGCCCGGGGGAGTCGGGTCCGGGGGAGGCGGGGCAGGCGGCGCGCGGGTGGCGCGGCCGGCGGCCGGCCGGGTCGCAGCCGCCGGCGTCGCGCGGACGGCGGTCCGGGTGGGCGGTGGGACGGGCGGTGAACCGGACGGTCACGGGGTGGCTCCTCGGCTGGGTGGTGCGGGTACGGACGGGTCCAGGCTGGAGGCGTCCGGCGCGGGGCGGCAACGGGTTTCCTGAGTGCCGGGGGCAGGCGCTGGAGTTCACCTATCCGGGGGAACCGGCCAGTGCGGCGACGGGCCGGACGGGCCGGTCGGCGGCGCCCGGTTGACGTGCGGGGACGGACCGTACGGCCCGAAAGGGGACGCTCCGACTGGGCGGACCGGGTGGCGGCGCGCGGCCGCCGCGTTGCGCCGTACCGGCCCGGAGCGCACCATCGGACCCTGACCGGGAGCGGACGGCCGGGCTCCCACGACGAGGGGCGGCCGGTATGGCGACACGGGTGGCGGCGGCGTCGGCCGCGGGCACCGCTCGGCCCGCCGCGGGCGGTCCCCGGCGCGGCCTGGTGCTGGGCGGCGGCGGGATGCTCGGCGCGGCGTGGACGGTCGGTGCGCTGTGCGCCGTCGAGGAGGCCACCGGGCGGCAGCCGGGCGAGGCCGACGTCCTGCTCGGCACCTCGGCGGGCGCGATCCTCGCCGCGATGCTGGCCGGCGGCGTCCGCCCCGAGCACCTGCGCGACCACCAGCGCGGCCTGCCGATCACCGAGGGCCCGCTGGCCGGGGTGGACTTCGACTACGACACCGCCGTCGGCGGTGCGCTGCCGCCCCGCCCGCGGGTCGGCATCGGCTCGCCGGGGCTGCTGCGCGACGCCGTCCGGCATCCGCGCGAGTACCCGCTGCTGACCATGGTCTCGGCGCTCGCACCGCACGGCCGGGGCTCGCTGGCGCCGGTCGGCGAGCTGGTGCGAGGCCTGCTCGGCGACACCGGACCGCTCGGCGGCGGTGGACCGGCCGGCGACGACGGCCGGCCGGAGCCCGGCGGCGGGGGATCGCCGCTGCGGGTGGTGGCCGTGGACTACCGCAGCGGCCGCCGGGTCGTCTTCGGCGACCCGGGCGCCCCGGCCGTCCCGGTGCCCGACGCCGTGATGGCCTCCTGCGCGATCCCCGGCTGGTTCGTGCCGGTGCGGCTGGACGGCTCGGCGTACGTGGACGGCGGCTGCTGGTCCGCCACCAACGCCGACCTGATGCTCGGCCGGGGGCTGGACGAGGTGTACGTGCTCGCCCCGATGGCGCTGCGGCTGGACCCCCGGCCGGGGCGGGCCGGGCGGCGGGGCGGGCTCGCGTCCGGCCGCGACACCCTGGCCGCCCTGCGCGAGTGGCGCGCCCGGGAACGCCCCCGCGGCGTGCTCGCCCAGCTGGTGAGCCGCTACCGCCACGCCGTCACCCGGCAGCTGCTGCGCGAGGCCGCGCTGCTGCGGGCCGAGGGCGTCCGGGTGCTGCTGCTCGCGCCGACCCCGGCGGACCTCGCGGCGATGGGCCCGAACATGATGGACCCGGCTCGCCGCGGCGCGGTCCTGGAGAGCGCCCTGCGCACCGGCCGGGAGGCGCTGCGGCCCCGGCGGTGAGGGCCCGGCCGGGATGGGAGGCGATCACGGGCCGTCCGGCGGCGCCTATTCTTGGGGCGCTGGAGTCTTGGGGCGCCGGAGGATCGGTGCCGCTGGACGAACCCCGCTGGACGAACCCTGCTGGACGAACCGGAGAGTGCCACCGATGCGCGTGTACGTGCCCACCACCCTGACCGGCCTGGCGGCGGCGCGCGAGGGCGGCGCCCTGGACCAGTCCGCCGCGTACGCCGTGACGCCCGCGCTGCGCGAGTGGTACGTCAGCGACGACCTGGAGGAGCTGGAGTACGCGGCGCTGAACCGGGCCGCGCAGTCCTCGCTGCGGCTGCTGGCCGCCGACCCGCAGGCCCCGTGCCGCCGGGTGGTGGTGGCGCTGGACGTGGCCGACGCGTCGGTGCGGCCCTTCCCCGGGGACGAGTACCAGGACCAGGCCTCGCTCGGCCGGGTGGTTCTGGCCGGCCCGGTGCGGCTGGCCAAGGCGGCCGCGGTGCACGCCGACGTGGCCGACGACGAGGTGGTCACGGACGTGGCGGCGGCGGTGGCGGCGGTGGCCGCGGCCGACGCGGGCGACCAGGACGCCCAGTTCACCGTGGACGGCGCGGAGGACCACGACCTGCTCTGGTACGCGACCCAGGAGATCCCCGCCCTGCTCGCGTGAGGTCCGTCCTACCGGCGCGTCACCCGGTCGGGTTACCGTTTCACCCTGTGCGCACTCACATCGTTTGGGACTGGAACGGCACGCTCTTCCACGACATGGAGGCGGTGCTCGGGGCGAGCAATGCCGCGTTCGCGACCGTCGGCATCGAGCCGATGAGCCTCCAGGAGTACCGCGAGCAGTACGAGATCCCGATCCCCCGCTTCTACCAGCGCCTGCTCGGCCGGATGCCCTCCGCGCAGGAGTGGCTGAGTCTCGACGACGCGTTCCACGACCGCTACCGGGAGCTCAGTGCCTCCTGCGGGCTGACCGAGGGCGTGCGCGAGCTGATGGACGGCTGGCGGGCGGCCGGGAACAGCCAGTCGCTGCTGTCGATGTACGAGCACGACGCGCTGCTCCCGCTGGTCGACACCTTCGGCCTGACCGGCGGCTTCCTGCGGGTGGACGGCCGCAGCGGCCCGTCCGGCGGCCAGAAGGCGGAGCACCTGACCCGGCACCTGGCCGCGCTCGGCGAGCGGGTGGACCCGGCCCGTACGGTGCTGATCGGCGACGCCGCGGACGACGCCGTGGCGGCGCTCGGCGCGGGCGCCCACGCGGTGCTCTACACCGGCGGTTCGCACACCCGGGAGAAGCTGGAGCCGGTCGGCGTCCCGGTGGTGGACAGTCTGGCCGAGGCGGTCGAGCTGGCCGGCCGGATCGCGGGCTGAACGCCGGGCCCTGCCGTCCCCGGCCGGACCGCGGGCCCTCCCGCAGTCCCGGGCCGGACCGCGGGCCCTGCCGCCGTCCCGTCCCGGACCGCGGGCCCTGCCGCCGTCCCGTCCCGGACCGCGGGCCCCGGGAAGCGGGCGGACGTGGCGGGCGCCACGTCCGCCGTCCGCGTGTCTGAACGGGCGGATCGCGCCCCGGCTGGTCAGGCTGGTGTCACACCCGACCAGCCGCCAGGACGGAGCCACCATGCCCATCGACGCAGTCACCGAGGTCCCGGTGCCGGTCAACGAGCCGGTGCACGCGTACGCGCCCGGCAGCCCGGAGCGGGGCCGGCTGGTCCGGCGGCTGGACGAGCTGGCCGCCGAGCAGGTCCCGCTGCCGATGGTCATCGGCGGCGAGCAGCGCTTCGGCGGCGGCGAGCGGATCGAGGTCGTCCAGCCGCACCACCACGCCGCCAAGCTGGGCGTGCTCGGCAACGCCACCCGGGAGGACGCCCGGGCGGCGGTGGACGCGGCGCTGGCCGCCGGGCGGCAGTGGCGCTCGCTCTCCTTCGACGACCGCGCGGCGGTCTTCCTGCGCGCCGCCGACCTGCTCGCCGGCCCCTGGCGGGAGACGCTCAACGCGGCCACCATGCTCGGCCAGTCCAAGACCGCTCAGCAGGCGGAGATCGACTCCGCCTGCGAGCTGATCGACTTCTGGCGGTTCAACGTCCACTTCGCCCGGCAGATCCTGGCCGACCAGCCGGCCTCCTCGCCCGGCGTGTGGAACCGCACCGACCACCGCCCGCTGGAAGGTTTCGTCTACGCGGTCACCCCGTTCAACTTCACCGCGATCGCCGGCAACCTGCCCACCGCCCCGGCGCTGCTGGGCAACACCGTGGTCTGGAAGCCCGCGCCGACCCAGACCCTGGCCGCCCACCACCTGATGCGGCTGCTGGAGGCGGCCGGCCTGCCGCCCGGGGTGATCAACCTGGTGACCGGCGACGGCCTCCAGGTCTCCCCGGTGGCGCTGGCCGACCCGGCGCTCGCCGGGCTGCACTTCACCGGCTCCACCGCCACCTTCCAGTACCTGTGGCAGACCATCGGCGCCAACATCGGCGGCTACCGCACGTACCCGAGGATCGTCGGCGAGACCGGCGGCAAGGACTTCCTGCTGGCCCACCGCTCGGCCGACCCGGAGATCCTCAGGACCGCGCTGATCCGCGGCGCCTTCGAGTACCAGGGCCAGAAGTGCTCGGCGCTCTCCCGCGCCTACCTGCCGCGCAGCCTCTGGCAGCGGATCAAGGACGACTTCCTGGCCGAGGTGGACGCGCTCGCGGTGGGCGACGTGACCGACCTGTCCAATTTCATGGGCGCCCTCATCGACCGGCGCGCCTTCGAGCGGAACCGGGACGCCATCGACCGGGCGAAGGCCGATCCGACGATCGAACTGGCGGCCGGCGGACAGTACGACGACGCGATCGGATGGTTCGTCCGGCCGACCGTGCTGGTCTCCTCCGACCACCGGGGCGAGATCTTCCGGACCGAGTACTTCGGCCCGATCCTCGCCGTCCACGTCTACGAGGACTCCCGCTGGGACGACGTGCTCCGCCGGGTCGACGAGGGCGCCCCGTACGGCCTGACCGGCTCGGTGATCGCGCAGGATCGTTACGCCATCGCCCAGGCCGTCGAGGAGCTGCGCTTCACGGCCGGGAACTTCTACATCAACGACAAGCCGACCGGGGCCGTCGTCGGCCAGCAGCCCTTCGGCGGCGGCCGGGCCTCCGGCACCAACGACAAGGCGGGCGCCGCGCAGAACCTGCTCCGCTGGACCTCCGCACGGTCGATCAAGGAGTCCTTCGTCCCGCCGACGCACCACGGCTACCCGCACATGGGCTGAGAGTGAACACCGGACTCCGGTTTGGACATGCTGTCCAGGACGGACCCGACTTCCTGCGGGTTTGCGCCTACCTGTCCCTGTCCACCTTCGATTGATCCGGTTAGGCTGGCTGGCGTCGTCGGGTGGCTGCAGGACGAATGAGTCGTCCTACCCGCTGGGAGGACGTTTCATGCGCGCCATGAGCCCCTTTCAGTCGGATGGTGCGGCAGGATTGCGGTGACCCGTCGGTGTACATCCACACACCACCGAGTCACGCAACGGCGCGCGACAGGAGCCAAGAAGTCATGCAGACCAAGCTGGACGCAGCCAAGGCCGAACTGCTCAAGAAGGCAGCCGCAGCCGCTGAGAACAGCCAGGTGGGGGGAGCGGCGCCGGGGGAAGGTCTGAGCAATGGCGCTCTGACCGCGTACCTGCACCACTACTACCTCCACACCGCGCCCGAGGACCTGGTCGACCGCGACCCGGTCGACGTCTACGGCGCGGCCGCCTCCCACTACCGGCTGGGCCTCAAGCGCCCGCAGGGCACCGCCGAGGTGCGGGTCCACACCCCCTCGGTCGAGGAGAACGGCTGGTCCTGCGGCCACACCGTGGTCGAGGTCGTCACCGACGACATGCCCTTCCTGGTCGACTCCGTCACCAACGAGCTGTCCCGCCAGGACCGCGCGATCCACATCGTGATCCACCCCCAGCTGGTCGTCCGCCGTGACATCACCGGCAAGCTGCTGGAGATCCTGGACGTCGACGCCTGCTCCCGCAGCCAGGCCGCCGGCACCGACTGGCCGGCCGACGCGACCGTCGAGTCGTGGATGCACATCGAGGTCGACCGCGAGACCGACCGCGAGGACCTGCGCTCCATCGAGGCCGACCTGCGCCGCGTGCTCGGCGACGTCCGCGAGGTCGTCGAGGACTGGGGCAAGATGCGCGAGAGCGCGCTGCGCCTGGCCGACGAGCTGGCCGAGGAGCCCCCGGCCGGCCTGCCCGAGCAGGAGGTCGGCGAGGCCTGGGAGCTGATGCGCTGGCTCGCCGACGACCACTTCACCTTCCTCGGCTACCGCGAGTACGACCTGGTCGAGCACGAGGGCGAGGAGGTCCTCAAGGCCGTCGCCGGGACCGGCCTCGGCATCCTGCGCGCCGACCCGCACAGCCACGACGACGCCCACCACGCGGTCAGCGAGGCCTTCGGCCGGCTCTCCGCGCCGGTGCGCGCCAAGGCCCACGAGAAGAAGCTCCTCGTCCTGACCAAGGCCAACAGCCGGGCCACCGTGCACCGCCCGTCCTACCTGGACTACGTCGGCGTGAAGAAGTTCAACGCCGCCGGCGAGCCGATCGGCGAGCGCCGCTTCCTCGGCCTGTTCTCCTCCGCCGCCTACACCGAGTCGGTCACCCGCATCCCGGTCGTGCGCCGCAAGGTCCAGGAGGTGCTGGAGGAGTCCGGCTTCTCCAGCGAGAGCCACGACGGCCGCGACCTGCTCCAGATCATGGAGACCTTCCCGCGGGACGAGATCTTCCAGACCCCGGCCTCCGAGCTGCTCTCCATCGCGACGAGCGTGCTCTACCTCCAGGAGCGCCGCAAGCTGCGGCTGTTCCTGCGCCAGGACGAGTACGGGCGCTACTTCTCGGCGTTCATCTACCTGCCGCGCGACCGCTACACCACGCGCATCCGGCTGCTGATCACCGACATCCTCAAGGAGGAGCTGAACGGCGCCACCATCGACTACACGGTGTACGCCACCGAGTCGGTGCTGACCCGCCTGCACTTCGTGGTCCGGGTCGCCCCGGGCACCGAGCTGCCGCACCTCTCCGACACGGACATCGAGCGGATCGAGAACCGGCTGGCCGAGGCCGCGCGGTTCTGGATGGACGGCTTCCACGACCAGCTGCACACCGAGCTGGGCGAGGAGAAGGCGGCCGAACTCGGCCACAAGTACGCCAACGCCTTCCCCGACGGCTACCGCGCCGACTTCCCGCCGCGCACCGCCGTCGCCGACATCAAGCAGATCGAGTCGCTGCACGGCGAGGGCGACTTCCGCCTCAACCTGTACCAGCCGGTCGGCGCCGGCGACGACGAGCGCCGCTTCAAGATCTACCGGGTCGGCGGCCCGATCTCGCTCACCGAGGTCCTGCCGGTGCTCCAGCGCCTGGGCGTCGAGGTGCTGGACGAGCACCCGTACGCGCTGCGCCGCTCCGACGGCACCACCGCGTGGGTCTACGACTTCGGCCTGAAGCTGCGCGAGGCCACCGAGCTCACCGACGAGGCCCGCGAGCGCTTCCAGGAGACCTTCGCCGCCACCTGGACCGGCAAGGCCGAGAACGACGGCTTCAACGAGCTGGTGCTGACCGCCGGGCTGACCTGGCGCCAGGCGATGATGCTGCGCACGTACGCCAAGTACCTGCGCCAGGCGGGCTCCACGTTCTCCCAGGACTACATGGAGGACGCGCTCCGCAACAACACCCACACCACCCGCCTGCTGGTCAACCTGTTCGAGGCCCGGCTGAGCCCGAGCCACCGTTCGGGCGCCCTGGAACTGACCGAGGGCATCCTGGAGGAGCTGTCCGGCGCCCTCGACGAGGTCGTCTCGCTGGACGAGGACCGCATCCTGCGCTCCTTCCTGAACCTCATCAGGGCCACCCTGCGGACCAACTTCTTCCAGCGCACCGCCTCCGGCGAGTGGCACTCCTACGTGTCGATGAAGTTCGACCCGAAGGCCATCCCGGACCTGCCGGCCCCGCGTCCGGCGTTCGAGATCTGGGTCTACTCGCCGCAGGTCGAGGGCGTCCACCTGCGCTTCGGCAAGGTCGCCCGCGGCGGCCTGCGCTGGTCCGACCGGCGCGAGGACTTCCGCACCGAGATCCTGGGCCTGGTCAAGGCTCAGATGGTCAAGAACACCGTCATCGTCCCGGTCGGCGCCAAGGGCGGCTTCGTCGCCAAGCAGCTGCCGGACCCGACGGTCGACCGCGACGCCTGGCTGGCCGAGGGCGTCTCCTCGTACAAGACCTTCATCTCGGCGCTGCTCGACATCACCGACAACCTGGTCGGCGGCGAGGTCGTGCACCCGGCCGACGTGGTCCGCCACGACGAGGACGACACCTACCTGGTCGTCGCCGCCGACAAGGGCACCGCGACCTTCTCGGACATCGCCAACGGCGTCGCCGAGTCCTACGGCTTCTGGCTGGGCGACGCGTTCGCCTCCGGCGGCTCGGCCGGCTACGACCACAAGGGCATGGGCATCACCGCCCGCGGCGCCTGGGAGTCGGTCAAGCGCAACTTCCGCGAGCTCGGCGTCGACACCCAGACCGAGGACTTCACCGTCATCGGCATCGGCGACATGTCCGGCGACGTCTTCGGCAACGGCATGCTGCTCAGCGAGCACATCCGCCTGGTCGCCGCCTTCGACCACCGCCACATCTTCCTGGACCCGAACCCGGACGCGGCCTCCTCGTACGCCGAGCGCCGCCGGCTGTTCGAGCTGCCGCGCAGCTCCTGGGACGACTACGACAAGTCGCTGATCTCGGCCGGCGGCGGGGTGTACCCCCGGTCGGCCAAGGCGATCCAGCTGACCCCGCAGGTCCGGGCCGCGCTCGGCGTCGAGGCGGCCAAGCTGACCCCGGCCGAGCTGATGCGGGCGGTCCTCCAGGCCCCGGTCGACCTGTTCTGGAACGGCGGCATCGGCACCTACGTCAAGGCGTCCAGCGAGACCAACGCCGAGGTCGGCGACAAGTCCAACGACGCCATCCGGGTCAACGGCGAGCAGGTCCGCGCCCGGGTCATCGGCGAGGGCGGCAACCTCGGCTGCACCCAGCTCGGCCGCATCGAGTACGCGGCCACCGGCGGCCCGGAGGGCACCGGCGGCTGGATCGACACCGACGCGATCGACAACTCCGCCGGTGTGGACACCTCGGACCACGAGGTCAACATCAAGATCCTGCTCAACCAGGTCGTCGCCGAGGGCGACATGACGGTCAAGCAGCGCAACGTCCTGCTGGCCGAGATGACCGGCGAGGTCGGCCACCTGGTGCTGCGCAACAACTACGCGCAGAACGTCGTGCTGGCCAACGCCGTCGCCCAGGCGCACAGCATGGTCAACGTGCACGCCCGGATGATCAGCCGCTTCGAGTCGGCCGGCCAGCTGGACCGCGGCCTGGAGTTCCTGCCCACCGAGCGCCAGATCCGTGAGCGCCAGCAGAACGGCCGCGGCCTCTCGCAGCCCGAGATGTCCGTCCTGCTCGCGTACACCAAGATCATCCTGGCCGAGGAGCTGCTGGCCACCGAGCTGCCGGACGACCCGTTCTTCCGCAGCGCGCTGCACGAGTACTTCCCGAGCGCGCTGCGGGCGAAGTTCGCCGACGCGATCGACAACCACGCGCTGCGCCGCGAGATCATCACCACGCTGATCGTCAACGACACGATCAACCGCGGTGGCTGCACCTTCGCCTTCCGCCTGAAGGAGGAGACCGGCGCGACCTACGAGGAGATCGCCCGGACGCACACCGCCGCGCGGGCCGTCTTCGACCTGGAGCCGATCTGGGCCGAGATCGAGGACCTGGACAACAAGGTCCCGGCCCGGGTGCAGACCAAGATGCGCCTGCACTCGCGGCGCCTGGTCGAGCGCGCCACCCGGTGGATGCTCAACAACCGCCGCCAGCCGCTCGACATCGCCGGCACCATCGAGTTCTTCCACGACCGCGTCAACCAGGTCTGGGCCTCGCTGCCCAAGCCGCTGCGCGGCGAGGACCTGACCTGGTTCGAGTCCGTGTACGGCGAGCTCGCCGCGGCCGGGGTGCCGGAGGAGCTGGCCACCCGGATCGCCGGCCTCTCCTCGGTCTTCCCGACCCTGGACGTCGCCGAGGTCGCGGACCGCTCCGGCAAGGACGTCGCCGAGGTCGCCGACCTCTACTACGACCTGGGCGACCGGCTCCAGATCTCGCACCTGCTCGACCGCATCATCGAGCTGCCCCGCACCGACCGCTGGTCGTCGATGGCCCGGGCCGCGATCCGCGAGGACCTCTTCGCGGCGCACGCGGCGCTGACCGCCGACGTCCTGGCCTGCGGCGCCGAGGGCGCCACCCCGGAGGAGCGGTACACCGCCTGGGCCGAGCTCAACTCGACCCTGCTGAACCGCGCCAAGAGCACCCTCGACGACATAAGGGGTTCGGACAACTACGAGCTGTCCAGCCTCTCGGTCGCGATGCGCGTCATCCGCACCCTGCTGCGCACCGGTTCGATGCGCTGACGGACGGCTGCACCGGAGGGGCCCGCGTCCACGGACGCGGGCCCCTTCCGCATGCGCGGCCGCCGTGTCCGGAGGGCCGTCGATTCCGGGGCGTGACGGCGCAATCACCCTGCGCGCGAATCGAAGTGTGGTCGGGACGTGTCCCTGTGGTTAACGCGGCGTCACGAATGCCGTCATTTCTTGTCAGAGTTCCCAGCAAGTCGTGGAATTTCGCCCCAACTGCCCTTTTTGGTATCTGTTCTGACATGGCATGAGTTGCAGTAGGCTGACTCCGCGATAGGCGTCGCCGCAGGTCTCGTGCCGGAATGCACTTCGATGTGATGTGACATCAGGTGCCTTTCGGGGAGGTTCGGGCCGCCAGTCCCATTCGCGTTTCGGGGCCCGGACCGGCTCCACGCGATGCCACCTGAAGAGAGTTTCATGACGTCATTTGTGCAGGAACCCTTTTTCTGGGTCTTCATCGTGGTGATGCTCGCAGCCGTCGGAGCGGCCCTCCAGGCCCGCAGGACGAACCTCGCCCTGCGGCGGCGCAACGCCTCCCTGGAGGAGACGAGCGCCCTGGCACAGCGCCGGAGCGACGAGCTCGCCGCGCTGCACGACCACCTGCAGGGCCAGCACGCGTCCGAGCTGACCGCCGTCCGCCGGGACGCCGAGGAGGACACCAAGGCCGTCCTCAAGTCGGCGATGCGGACGCTCCAGGGCCTGGCCGACGAGCAGCAGGTCGTCATCGACAAGGTGCAGCGGAAGTACGGCGACAGCCCGCAGATCCTCGCCGACCTGATGACGATCGACCACACGAACAGCCAGTTCGGCCGGCGCGCCCAGGGCATCGCGGTGCTCTGCGGCGGCTGGCTGGGCCGCCGCGAGAGCGTCGCCTCGGTCTACGACGTGGTCCGCAGCGCCCAGGGCCGGATCCGGCACTTCGACCGGGTGCGGATCCACTCCCGGGTCAGCGTCTCGCTCGCCAGCAAGGTCGTCGAGCCGGTCGCCGTGGTGCTGTCCGAGCTGCTCGCCAACGCGACCAACTACTCCGCCCCGGACACCCCGGTGGAGGTCAGCGTCCAGGCCGTCCCCACCGGCGTCTGCCTGATCATCGACGACGCCGGCCTCGGCATGGGCCAGGAGGAGAAGGACCGCGCGGCACTGCTCCTCAACCCGGGCGCGCCGATCGGCCTCACCAGCCTGGGCAACCCCCCGAAGTTCGGCTTCGCCGTCTCCGGCATGCTGGCCGCCCGCTACGGCTTCCGGGTCTCCGTCGACTCGGTCTCCCCGTACGGGGGTGTGCGCGCCGTGGTGCTGCTGCCCGCCGAGCTGCTCAGCAGCGAGGTCGCGGCCCCGCCCGTCGCCGAGCACACCGACTACACCGACTACCAGGCCCAGGCCGCGCCGGTGGAGCAGCCCGCGCAGTCCTGGGCGCCGGGAGCCGGCCAGCGGCTGGTGTCGCTCTCCGAGCCGGCGGCGCCCCTGGCCCCGGTGCCGGCGCCGTACGCGGCGACGGCGGGACCGGAGACCACCGCGGACGGACTGCTGCCCCGGCGCCGCCGCCAGCGCCCCGTGTCGGTCGTCCCCAACCCGCTGGACCCCGGTCGGGCCGAGGAGCCGGTGCGGAGCACCGGCCAGCACACGCCGTCCCGCCTCGGCGCGTTCCAGCGCGGCACGCTGTCCGGGCGCAACACCATGACCACGGAAGGAACCGAGATCCAGTGAGCCGTGATCTTTCCTGGGTGCTCAACGACGTACTCCAGGTACCCGGCGCCCGGCACGCCATCCTCGTCTCCGCCGACGGCCTCCTGCTCGAACGCTCCAGCGAGATCGGACGCGACGAGGCGGAGACCAACGCCGCCGCGATGAGCTCGATGCAGTCGCTGAGCCGCGCGGTCGCCCCGTTCGTCGGCGGAGGCGGCGGGCTCTGGCGCCAGACCCTGCTGGAGTACGACCACGGCTGGATCTTCCTGATCGCGGCCGGCAGCGGCGCGTACCTGGCCGCCTCCACCGCCCCCGACGTCGACATGGAGGCGATGTCCTTCCGGATGCAGCAGCAGGTGGGCGCGCTCGGACGGGCGATGTCGGCGGCGCCGCGCCAGAGCACGCTCAGCGGCTCATGACGGCCGGCGGCGAGGAACAGCGGGTCACCGGCGGCTTCATCCGCTCCTACGTCATCACCGGTGGACGCGAATTACCGAATGCGGACGACCTGTCTCTGATCACCTTGGTCACCGTCGCGCCCGAGCAGGACCTCCCCGCCCTGCCGAGCCCCGAAACCCGGGCGATCTGGGAGCTGTGCTCCGGCGGCTACCTCTCGGTGGCCGAGGTCGCGGCCCGGCTGGAGCTGCCGGTCGGGGTCGTGAGGCTGCTGCTGACGGACCTGATCCGGGAGGGACGGCTGCTGCGCCGGTCGGCCCCGCCCCCGGCCCAGGCCCCGGACCCGAGACTTCTAGAGAAGGTACTGCATGGACTTCAACGCCGGTTCGCCTGAGGACATCTACGTCCCCGGCGCGGTGACGACCGCTGTCAAGATCCTGGTCGTGGGGCACTTCGCGGTCGGCAAGACCACGCTCATCGGGGCGCTGTCGGAGATCGCCCCGCTGAGCACCGAGGAGAGCATGACGCAGGCGTCCATCCGCGTCGACGACCTCCGTGGCGTACCGGACAAGAAGACCACGACCGTCGCCCTGGACTTCGGCCGGCTGACCCTCGGCGACGACCTGGTGCTGTACCTGTTCGGCACGCCGGGACAGCAGCGGTTCATGCAGCTCTGGGAGGACATGGCGCGGGGGGCGCTGGGCGCCCTGCTGCTGGCCGACCCGACCCGCCTCGCGGACACCTTCCCCGTCATCGACCTGATCGAGCAGTACGGCCTGGAGTACGCGGTGGCGGTCAACAGCTTCGACCGGCAGAGCGACTACACCGAGGACCAGCTCCGCGAGGCGCTCGACCTGCTGCCGCACACGCCGGTGGTGTTCTGCGACGCGCGGGACCAGCGGTCCTCGGCCGACGCCCTGCTGACGCTCGTCCGGCACCTGCTCGAACGCGCCTCCTGACCTCCCCCACGCCTCCCTTCCCTCACGTCTCCCGGGTCCGCACCCGCCCGGGGCCACCCCCCAAGGAACGACCCATGGAATCTCTGCAGCGACCCGTCCCGCAGTCGCCTCCGCCGGGCTGCCCGATGCACGTCGGCGTGAGCACGCCGCTCTACGGGGAGATGTTCTCGGCCGACCCCGACGCGGTCTACGACAAGCTGCGCGCCCACGGTCCCGCCGCGCCGGTGGAGTTGGCCCCCGGGGTGGACGCCACCCTGGTCACCTCGCACGAGGCCGCCCTGCGGGTGCTGCAGAACCCGGGGATGTTCGCCCGGGACTCGCGGCGCTGGGCGGCGCTCAACGAGGGCCGGGTGCCGATGGACAGCCCCGTCCTGCCGATGATGTTCTACCGGCCCAACTGCCTCTTCACGGACGGCGCCGAGCACCTACGGCTGCGCAAGGCCGTCACCGAGAGCCTGGACCGGCTCAACGACAACCGGCTCAACCGGCACGTCGAGCGGATCGCCGGCTACCTGATCGACCAGTTCAGCGCGCTGGGCCGGGCCGACCTGCTGAACGACTACGCCAAGCTGCTGCCGCTGCTGCTGTTCAACCAGCTGTTCGGCTGCCCGGCCGACATCGGCGACCGGCTGACCCGCAGCATGTCCGCGCTCTTCGACGGCCTCGACGTGATCCAGGCCAACGAGGAGCTGACCTCCTGCCTGATGGACCTGGTCGCGCTGAAGCGCCGCCAGCCGGGCGACGACATCACCTCCTGGCTCATCCAGCACCCGGCCGGCCTGCGGGACGAGGAGCTCAAGGACCAGCTGGTCATGCTGATGGGCGCCGGCGTCGAGCCCGAGCGCAACCTGATCGGCAACGCGCTGCTCCTGCTGCTGTCCGGCGAGGGCGGCTCCGGACTGCGCATCGAGGACGCCCTCGACGACGTGCTGTGGAACAACCCGCCGATCGCCAACTACGCGACGCACTACCCGATGCAGGACCTCAATCTGGGCGGCGTCCCGATGGACGCCGGCAGCCCGGTGGTGATCAGCTTCGCCGCCGCCAACAGCGACCCCGCGCTCACTGACGCCCGGCTGACCCTCAGCAAGGGGGCCCACCTGGCCTGGGGCGCCGGCCCGCACGCCTGCCCGGCCAAGTCCCCGGCCCAGCTGATCGCCCTGAGCGCCATCGAGTGCCTGCTCAACGCGCTCCCGGACGTCACGCTCGCGGTTCCCGCGGAGCGCGTGGAGTGGCGGCCGGGCCCGTTCCAGCGCGGCCTGGTCTCGCTGCCGGTGCGGTTCAGTCCGGTGGCCGCCCGCACCGCGCGGCCGGTCGCGGACCCCGCCCCGGCCCCCTCGCCGGCCGGCTCCGAGCAGGCGCAGGCGTACCCGCAGCCCACCGCCGCCGCGCCCGCCCGGGCGCCGCAGAAGAAGGGCTGGTGGAGCTCCTTCCTGGACGTCTTCCGGGTCTGAAATCCGGGTCCGGTCCCGGGCCCGATTTCGGGTCTGATCCCGGGCCCGATCCGGGGCCCGATTCAGGGCCCCGGGCGTCCGGGGCCCCGGGGATCCCGGTCCGACGCGCCGCCGGAAGCCGCCCGGTCACCGCGAGGTGAACGGCGTGCGACGGCGGTGCAGTACGTGACGTGGGCAACACGGATCGACGCTTGAGCGCGCTGTTGCTGGGTAGTACGCCGCCGTACTGCCCGCCCGCGTGTTGAAGGAGCCCGTGTGACCGCCATGTTGGAAGCCCGCCCCGCGGAGTCGGAGCACCCTGACGGCAGGGTCGACCGCCGTGCCGCCGTCCCGCTGCTGCGGAGGCTGCGGTCGGCCGAGGGGCTCGCCGATCCGAGCCCGGTCTACGACGGGCTGCGGGCGCTCGGGGACCTCGTCCCGGCGCCCTGGGGCGGCTACCTGGTCACCGGCTACGAGGCGTGCGACCAGGTCCTGCGCGGCAGGACCTGGCTCGTCCCCGACTTCGCCTGGCAGGAGCGGCAGACCGGGACGGAGCGCTGGGAGGCCGTCGCCACCCAGGAGATGAGCCGCACCCTCTCCCGGCTCAACGCCCCCGAGCACACCCGGCAGCGGCGCAGCCTCGGGAGCCTCTTCGACCGGAACACGCTGCGGGACATGGCGCCGGAGATCGAGGCCGACGTCACGGGGCTGCTCGACCGCCTGGCCGAGCGAATACGGACGGACGGCGAGGCGGACTTCGCCACCGTGGTCGGCGAGCAGCTGCCGATCGGCACCGTCGGTCGCTGGCTGGGCATCGCGCCCGCGGACTACCCGCACATCCTGACGATGACCCACAACCAGGTGCACGCCCAGGAACTGCTGCCCACCAAGAGCCAGCTGGCGGTCTCCGAGCAGGCCACCATGGACCTGCGCGAGTACTTCACCCGCCTCGTCCGGGAACGCCGCGAGAACGACGGCGACGACGTGATCGCCGGCTGGATCCGCACCTGGGACGGGCTGGAGTCCGACCGCGAGGCCACCGACCGGATGGTCTACCAGCTCACCATGTTCGTCACCATCGCCTCGCTGGAGACCACGGCGACGCTGCTCTCCTCGCTGGTGTGGCAGCTGCTGCAGTCGCCGGGCCGGTGGGAGTGGCTGCGGGAGCGGCCCGAGCACATCGACGAGGCGATCGACGAGGCGCTGCGCTACGACCCGCCGATCCGCGTCAACAGCCGCGTCGCGGGCGAGGACACCGTGCTGGCCGGGACGTTCCTCCCCAAGGACACCATGGTCCACGTGATGTACGGCGCGGCCAACCGCGATCCGCGCCGCAACCCGGACCCGCACACCTTCGACCCGCTCCGCCGGGGCACCCACCTCACCTTCGGCGGCGGCGCCCACTACTGCCTCGGCGCGGGCCTGGCCCGGCTGGAGGCGCGCGCCCTGCTCGGCCAGCTGCTGGAGCGCTTCCCGACGCTGCGGGCGGTGAGCCCGCCGGAGCACGCGCCCCGGATGGTCTTCCACCGGGTGACGTCCCTGAGAGTGGCCGCATGAACGTCTCCTCGCAGGCTCCCCAGTACCACCCGTACGCGATGCGGCCCCCGTACCCGGCGAACCCCCCGGCGCCCACCGGCTGGTACGCCCAGCCCGAGCCGGCCTCCGCTTTGGCACCCGAGCCGGCACCCGCTTTGGGCCCCGCTTCGGCACCCGAGCCGGCCTCCGAGCCGGCACCCGGGCCCGCGCCGGTCCGTACGGTCCGTTCCGAGCTCCGGGGAGCGGTGCTCCACGTCGAGCTGGACAGCCCGGAGACCGGGAACGCCGTCACCTCCGCCATGCTGGACGAACTCCTCGCCCTCCTCGCCGTGCCCGACCCGGCCGTGCGGGTGATCGTGCTGTCCGCTGCGGGCCGGGACTTCTGCCTCGGCGGCGACCGCGAGGAACTCTTCGCGGGCCTGGACGAGGACCCGACCGGCGGCCGGATACGCAGCTACGGGGACAGGGCGCGCAGGGTCTGCGACGCCCTCACCAACAGCCCCGCCGTGACCGTCGCACGGGTCCAGGGCCGGGCGACCGGCGCTGGCTTCGCCCTGGCGCTCGCCTGTGACCTGCGGGTCGGCGCCGACAACGCCGTCTTCCGGCTGCCCGAGCTGGCCCTGGGCCTGCCCGTCGCCTGGGGCGGGCTGCTGCCCCGCCTGCTCCACGAGGTCGGCGCGGCCCGGGTCCGGGAGATCATCCTCACCGGCCGGCCGGTCGGCGCGGTGGAGGCACGGGAGCTCGCCATCCTGCAGCGGGTCGTCCCCGAGCAGGACCTGGACGGGGCGGTGGACGAGTGGGCCAGGCCCGTCACGCGCCGCCCCGAGGCCGCCCTGCGGGTCACCAAGACGCTGCTCGCCTCGCACGCGTCGGCCACCCGGCTGGCCGACGCCTCCGTGCTCGACTCCGAGCTGATGGCCTCGGTCCTCGCCGCCGCCCACTACACCCGCGGCCTCGCCGCCCGGCCCCCGGTCGACTGACCGGCACGCGCGAAGGGGGCCCGCGTCCTCGGACGGGGGCCCCTTCCCCACGGGTGGAAATCGATTGTGGATCGTGCCCGCACGTTCGCTACCGTGTGCGATCGACGAAGGGGGGATCACCGTGGGGACGATCCGCAACACCCGTGCGGCGGTGGCCGTACTGACGATGGCTCTGGTCGTGGCCGGGGCGGCGGCCTGCGAGGGCGGCGGGGGCGGCGGGGGCGGCGCGGGGAAGGCCGGTGCGAGCGCGGCGGCCGCCACGCCGCCGCAGCCGTTCGGCGCGAACGGCTACCGGGGACTGCAGCTGTCGATGACCAAGGACGAGGTGCTCGCCGCCGGGGCCCTGGAGCCGTCGCCGGTCTCGGTGCTGAACGGCTGCACCGACTACGCGTACAAGGGCGGCCCGGCGCCGGATCCGGTCCGGATGGCGAACGAGGCGGAGGTCCACGCGAAGGCCGGCAAGGCGCTGGCCAGGATGGACGAGATGAGGGCGAAGCGGAAGACGCTCCCGCCGCTGGCGGCCGGGGCCTCGCTGAAGGAACTGCAGGAGCACAGCGCGCGCCTCCAGGAGCAGCTCCAGCAGGATGCCGCCGACCAGAAGGAGTTCGCCGAGCTCCAGAAGGACCTGGACCTCGTCACGCCCGCCCGCAAGGCCCGGGACGAGGCCCTCAGGGCCACCGGCCGGGTCAACTTCGGCACCGAGGGCCTGCGCCAGGTGGTGGCGCCCGCGGACGCCCGCACCGCCGAGGGCGTCGGCGCGGGTTCGACGGAGGAGGAGCTCAAGCGCGCCTACGAGGGCAAGGAGCTCAAGCCGACCAAGGGCGGCACGTACGAACTCCCGGCCGAGAGCGGCAGCGGCGGCCCGGACTGGTTCTACGAGTTCACCGTGGCCGACGGCAAGGTCGCCGGGCTCGCCCTGGTGAAGCACAACACCTACTGCGCCTGAGAAACCGGTTGTGGATCGTGGCCGCACTCTCGGTACGGTGACCCTTGAAAGATCACGTGGGGGTTTGTGACATGGGGAAGAACCGGGCCACGGTCCGCGCGGTGGGCGTGGGCATCTCGGTAGTACTGCTGGCCGCCTCAGCGACGGCCTGTTCGTCCGACGACAAGAAGGACTCGGCGAAGGCCGAGGGCGCCGCTGCGGCACCCTCGGCGGCGCCGACGACGAAGGGCCCGGAGGCCTTCGCGGCGGCTGGGTACCAGGGGCTCAAGCCGGGCATGGCCAAGGAGGCCGGGCTGGCCACCGGCGCCCTGGAGCCGTCACCGGTCTCGCTGCTCGGCGGCTGCACGGACTTCGTCTACAAGGGCGGCCCGGCACCGGACCAGGCCCGGATGGCCGCCGAGGCGGCCACCGAGGCCCGCTACAAGGACCTCAGCGCCAAGGCCGACGCGGCCAGCGGCAAGGCGCCCGCCCCGGCGGGCACCCTGCCGCCGAACGCCTCTGCCAAGGACGCGGCGGCCGCCGCCGCGGGCTCGGCCGCCGGGGCCAAGGACTCGGCCGCCGCCGCCAAGCTGATCGCCGACTCGACGATGGCCCTGGTCGACCTGAGGGTGGCACAGGAGGCCAAGGACAAGGCGTACCTGACCACCGGCCGGGTCTCCTTCGCGGAGGCGGGCCTGCGCGAGCTGGCCGCCCCGGCGGAGGCGAAGACGGCCGAGGGCATCGGCGCCGGCTCCACCCTGGAGGCGCTCCAGCAGGCGTACGGCGCCAAGGGCCTCCAGCAGGACAAGAGTGGCAAGTACGTGCTGCCGGTCGAGGGCCAGCAGGGCTGGCAGTACGAGTTCACCGTGGATGGCGCGAAGGTCGCCGGGATGGCCGTGGTGAACCGCGACATCAAGTGCGCCTGACGGCCTGACCGGCCTGACCGTCCTGACCGGCTGACGAGGGCCCTGACGAACCACCGGGTTCGTCGGGGCCTTTGCCGTACTCCGGTGGGAACCCGGCGGCCCGTGCGGACAGGTGGGAGCGTGCAACCGTCACAGCGGGCCCGATGGAGGAGCGGCGACCGACGGGCGTTCGGGGAGCTGTTCGCCGGCCCCGGCCCCGGCGCCCGCCCGTAGCGGGACCGCAACCGGGGGAGGGGCCGTGGAGCGCTGAACCGGCGCAGGGCGTGCGGCGGTCAGCCGCTGCCCGCCGCGATGAGCGGTTCGTGCCGCCCGCGCAGGGCCGAGCGGGCCCGGGCGACGCCGCCGGGGGTGGCGGGGGCTCCCGTGCCGACGGCGACGGTTCTCGCGCCGAGGCCCGCGCAGGCGCGGCAGATTCCCGGCCGGGGCACCGGATCGTGGCAGCGGCCGCACTCGGTGTACGGCGTCGGCGGGGGCGCTTCGGGGCGTTCCGGCGGCAGCTTGCGCCGCAGCCGGTCCCGGAGGATCGCCGTGGGGGAGTGCATCGGCTGGGGCAGCCCGGGGAGCAGGGCGTGGGCCAACCCGGCTTCGTCGCAGCCTCGTTCCAGCCACTGCGCGACGAGCGGAGCCAGCGTTCGCGCCTCGGCCTCGCCGAGGCGCAGACGGGGTTCGGGCCGGATCACCCGGAACAGCGTGGCCACGGCAGCCCGCGTCCGTTCATCCGGGAGGGTGGGTTCTTGCCCCGGGTCCTTTACGGGAGGGGTGACAGTGATGCCGGTCCCTCGACCACCGGAGGCCGGGCGGGGGACAGCCGGTTCGGGCTGCGGGGTGTCGAAGACATGGGCCTCGGACCGGACCGTTCCGTCGGCCATCCGGACCCTGTCGACCCGGTAGTACCCGGCGTCCTTCAGTTCTTTGAGCGCCCGTCGGACGGCACCCCGCCCCTGCGGACTGCTGTCCGCCATCTGCCGCCCGTCCTCCCGCCAACCGTCCGGACGGGAGAGGAGGTCGGCGAGGAGGCCCCGGGCGGTGTAACTCAGCCGCCGGTCCTGCAACAGGCCGTTCGGAAGCACGGTGAATGCGCGCACGTGCGCGCTACGATGAATCTGCATCTGGAGTCCTGCTCCTGGTGCCCGACCCCGGGGTGTGTCACCACCGCCGGGGTCTCCTATGTTCTGTTGATGATGCGGAAAGTAGCACAACGACTACACGGAGTGCGAGTCATTCGTGTGAGGCCCGGGCCCCGCAGCAAGTACGCCCCCCACCCTTGCGTGGGAAGTCGGCCCCGCCGACTTCCCACGCATCCCGTCCCACCCGGCGGCCTTTTTCCGTCCTGTCCGTCTCGGGTGTGGTCGGTGCGGGGCTCGCTGCGCCAGTGCGGTGAGGCGTGCTACGCCTCCGGCGGCATGCTGTAGCGGCTCAACACGCCGTCGGCCGTGGACTTGTCCAGTAGGCGCAGTTCCCAGGGCCCGGTGTTGATGTCGAACTCCTTGCCGAAGCCGACCCACTTGCCTGCCATCCGGCGCCCGGTCGGATCGACCAGCAGCTGAAGGGCGCCGTGGTACCTGGCTCCCTGGTAGTAGCCGTCCTGTGCGGTCTGTTCCACCCATGAGCCCGTCACGACGTTCCGATCGACGGTGAGATCGAACGACAGCGGTGAGTCGGGATTGGACGACGCGCCGGGGAGCGACCGGCCGGTGATCCGGTTCCCGCGCTGGGACAGGATGACGTGGTGCAGGCCGGTGAACGTGTTCTCCCGGCTGCTGCTGAAGAACTCGTAATGGCTGATCCAGATCCCCGAGTAGTCCTCACCCGCGGGAGCGGGTGCGGCCTGCACGGGCAGATCCGGTTCATCGCTGGTCATGTCATGGCCTCCCGTACCGTCCATGCTGACCCTCGACGGTAGCTGTGGTGATTCGAAGCCGAGGCGGTCCACGGAAAGTTTGGTGACAGCCTCAAGGGCTCGAACGTACACCGGGCGGGGGGACCTGACCTCCCCCGACTCCCAGCGACGTCCCGGCCTCCCTCACGGACACCGAACTCGCCGTCGTCGACCTCTTCCTGACCGCGATCGACGCCATGGGCGGCATCCGACCCGGCCACCACCACGGCCTCCACCGCTGGTTCACCACCGGCAACCTCACCGCCGCCTACCTCTCCCTCGCCGCCGCTCGACCCCTCCCCCGCACCGGCAACCCCACCCTGTACTGGACCACCCTCGTCACCGCCGGCGAACTCCTCACCAGCACCCCCAACCCCGACACCCGCCTCAAATACGCCGTCACCCACTGCCGCACCCAAGCCACCACCCGCCCCTAAGCGCAGGAAGTCGGCCAGGCCGACTTCCTGCGTCGGGAGGACAAGATGGCCGCTCGGCGGTCCGCAGCTTGCTTCGGCGGCCCCGGCCACTTCTGGCC
>NZ_JBHXTL010000135.1:0-25591 GCF_042677365.1 Kitasatospora sp. NPDC127116 | reverse complement strand
GACGCCCTGGACGGCTCCTTCGCCCGCGGCGGCGGCGCGACCGGCCTCGACGACCGCGGGTTCGAGCTGGGGCTCGGCCTGCTGCTCGACGGCGTCGAGCGCCGGACGGCGTAGGACCGGGAGGGGGCCGGGAGGGGGTCGGGTCGGGCGTCGCGTGGCGCCGGGGAGCGGCGGATCCTGAGCGTCCCCGGGCCCGAGCGCCGGGGTGCGAGTACCGACGGGCCGCGGCCCGGCGCGGGCGGGCCCGAGTGCCGACGGCCCGCGGAGCCCCGGCGCGCAACCCGCTGCCGCGTACGGTTCGTCCACGCCGCGTTGTCCCGAGCGGCGCACGACGGGCCGGGCCCGGCGCGCCTACGTTCTCCGCAACCCGCACGACCGGAGACCCGAGGGAGCGACGCACGTGAACTGGCTGATCCACGACTACCGGGAGGACGACCTGGCTGCCGTCGTCCACCTGATCGACAGCACCGCCGGGCTCGGGCAGGAGTCCGTGTTCTCGCTCGCCGAGTGCATCGCCGCGCTGACCGCGCGCCAGCCCGCCGTCGTCGCGGTGCACGACGGTACGCCGATCGGTGCCGCGCTCGCGCAGGTGGCGGGGGAGCGGGCGTGGGTGATGCGAGTGGCGATCGCCCCGGCGTGGCGCGGACGGGGCCTGGCCAGCGCGCTCCTGCGGGAACTGGAGCGACGGCTGGTCGAGGCACGTGTGCGGCGGATCGCCTATGTGCTGCCGGAGGAGGAACTGCTCGGTGAGGGACTGCACAACGCCGGCTACGAACGGCGGCCCGCCGCCGCGTACTTCGAGAAGGCCGAGCCCGCCGCGGGCTCCGCGGCCGGCACGCTGGACGAGCTCGGCGGGCGGGTGCTGAGCGGCGACCTGTGGGACCGGGTGGCCGGAATGGCCGCCGAGAAGGAGCTGATCGAGCGCAGGGTCGTGCTGCCGCTCGCGGAGCCCGAGCGGGCGGCCCGGCACGGGGTCCGGCCGCCACGCGCGATCACCCTGTTCGGGCCGCCGGGCACCGGCAAGACGACCTTCGCCCGGGCCATCGCCTCCCGCCTGGGCTGGCCGTTCGTCGAACTGCTGCCATCCCGGCTCGCCGACGAGGGCAACCTCGCCGCCGCGCTGCGCAGCGCCTTCGCCCGGATCGGCGAGTTGGAGCGGGCGCTGGTCTTCATCGACGAGGTGGAGGAGATCGCCCCCGTACGCGGCGAGGCCGGCCGGACGGGGACGATGCACGGCGTGACCAACGAACTGCTCAAGCTGATCCCGGGCTTCCGCGAGCGTGACGGCCGACTGCTGGTCTGCGCGACCAACTCCGTCCGCTCGCTCGACCCGGCGTTCCTGCGCACCGGCCGGTTCGACTACGTCATCCCGATCGGCACCCCCGACCCGGACGCCCGCGCCGCGATCTGGTCGCGCTACGCGCTCGGCACCGACCGCCTCGACGTGGACGTTCCCGCGCTGGTGGCCGCGAGCGAGCACTTCTCCCCCGCCGACATCGAGCACGCCGCGCGCCTGGCGGCGCAGACCGCGTTCGAGCGCGACGACGCCGTACCGGGGGCGACCACCGCGGACCACCTCGCCGCGATCGGCGCGAGCCGCCCGACGGTGACGGCCGCCATGGTCGAGGCCTTCCACACCGACATCGGCACCCACGCCAGGCTCTGACCCCGGGCCCGCACAGCGCACAGGCCTTCGGTGGCCGGCCTTCTCCGCTCATGGGAGCGGCTGGACGATTCGACTCGCAGGCTGTGGAGGGCCCGGGGGTAGTGCGAAGTCCGGCGCGGACCTCGGGGGCGTCCTCGGCGAAGGTGCTCAGGGGCGGCCGGCGGTCTCCCGGTGTGCCTCGACGGTGACGGCGAGCCGGACGGCCGCGTCCGACCAGGTACGGGCGGCGGCGTCCGGGTCGCCCGCGCGTACGGCGTGGGCGAGGGCGCGCAGGAGCTCGGCGGTGGTGGCCAGGCCGCCGCGGTCCAGCCGGGCGGCGGTGCGGTCCAGGCGGGTCAGGGTGGGGCCGTCAGGGTGGCGCAGGCCCCGGTGGGCGGTGTCTGCGAGGGTGGCGAGCGCCTCGGCGAGGTCGGCGGCGACGGGGTCGGCCGACGGCGGTGCGGCGGGGCCGAGGGCCGTGGACGCGGTGCCGGGAGCGAGGTCGGGGACGACGACGGTGCCGCCCGCGAGGAGCGCGACGGGCTCCAGGACGGTGCGGCCCGCCGCCCGTCGGAGGGTGGCGCTGACGTGGGTGACGGCGCCGGACCCGAGCGCCGCGGCGAGCGCGTCGAGGGAGCCGGGGCAGGCCGGGTCGTAGGTGGCGGCGAGGGTGGCCGGGTTGCCGGCGGCGTCGCGGACCGCGGCCTCCAGGCGCTGCTCGGCGGCGTCGTACCGGACCCCCTCGACGGCGGAGAGCCGCACCACGTGCAGGGACTCGGCGGCGATGCGGGGCCGGATCAGCCGCGGCGGCCGGCCCTCCAGGGTGCGCAGGTGGGCGTCGAGGTCGGTGAGCAGCAGCGGGGCGGGCAGGTCGGTCCAGGAGCCGCCGACCGGGGTGACGGTGGTGGCGGCGGTCCGACCGCGGCCGAGGCGGAGTTCACGGGCGGCGCTGCGGACGGCGCTTTCGCTGACCACGTTGCCGGCGGCGAGGGCGTCGAGGCGGTGGCCGGCGATCCGGCGGGCGGCCAGCGCGTGCCCGGTCGGCGGACGGCCGTCGGCCGGGACGTCCCAGCCGCGGCGGAGCACCAGGACGGTGCCGGCGGCCGGGTGGGCGAGGTAGACCTCGGCGGACCGGGTCGTCGCGGTGCCGCGGATCCGGCAGCCCAGCGCGGTCAGGCGGATCCGGCGCAGCGGGGTCTCGGCGGTCTCCCGGACACCGAGTACCTCCGACCTGGACGCGCCGGGGCGGGCGGCGGCGCGGTGACGGGCGTGGAGCTCGGCCAGCAGCAGGGCCAGCTCCTCGGGCCGGTGGTCGGCGGACCGGGCGGCGTACGCGTCGAGCTGGCCGATCAGGTCGGCGACCAGGCCGGCCGGCCAGTGCAGGGAACGGTCGGCGAGTTCGTCGCGCACCCGGTGGAGATCGGCGGTGAGGACCGGCCCGGCGTGCACGGCGCCGTCGAGCAGCAGCTCGCGGGCGAGACCGAGGGCGGCGTCCAGGACCGGCGGGATGCCCGCATCGGGCTCGGGACGGCCGCCGAGGGTGACGGCCGGGCGGCCGTCGGCGGCCCGGAACGCCCAGACCGCGAGGGCGATCATCTCGCCGCGGCGGTCCTGCGCGGCGTCGGTCACCGCGAAGCCCAGCTCGCCGGGGACGGGGAACCGGACGGTGCAGGCGGCCAGTTCGGCGACCGGCTGCGGATCGTCCGGGCGCGCGTGGTGCAGCCGCGCGGCATAACCGCGCTCCAGCGTCCGGCGGGCGGCGGCCACGGCGCGGGCGCCGACGGCGGCGGTCAGCGCCTCGTCGTCCAGCGCGCCGGGGGACCACGCGGGGGCGGGCGCGGGGGTGTCGGGCGTGCCGGGGCTGCCGGAAGCGGCGGGGCCGGGGCGAGGACCCGGTGGGGCGGCGTCGGCGTCGTCGGCGGCGGCCTGCTGATGGGCGAGGACCAGGGCGATCCGGTGGCGGCACACGCCCGGGGCTCCGCAGGTGCAGCTGCCGCCGTCCAGCCCGGTGCCGGGCGGCAGGACGACGGAGTTGCCGTCCGGGCAGCTGCCGCGAAGCGTGCCGTTCGGGTCGAGGTCGGGCACCGGCCCGTCGCCCGCGGCGACTTCGCGGGCGGCGCGCTTCACCAGGCCGCGATTGGCGAGTGCGGCGAGCGTGTCGGTGTCCAGGGCGAGCAGATCGGCCCGCGTCGCGGCGGTCATCGGCCGAGCCGCTCGGCGACGAACTCGGCGAGCATCCCCGGCGTCATCGCGCCCACGTGCGCGCCGGCGTCCGCGAGCTGCCCGGCCAGCTCGCGGTCGTACGCGGGGGCGGCCTCCTCGTCCAGCGCGGCGAGTCCGAGCACGGTGGCGCCCTGCCCGGTCAGCGAGCGGACGGTGCGCAGCAGCCGGTACCGGTCGCCGCCCTCGTAGAAGTCGCTGACCACCGCGAGGACGGTGCGCCGCGGGTTCTCCACCAGACCGGCCGCGTAGTCGACGGCCCGGGCGATGTCGGTGCCGCCGCCGAGCTGGACCCGCATCAGCAGCTCCACCGGGTCGGTGACGTCGGAGGTGAGGTCCACCACCTGGGTGTCGAAGGCGACCAGATGGGTCTTCAGGCCGGGAAGGCTCCACAGGCAGGCCGCGGTGACCGCGGAGTGGATCACCGAGCCGACCATGGAACCGGACTGGTCGACGAGCAGGATCAGCTGCCACTGCTCCAGGTGCCGGCGGGTGCGGGAGTGGAAGTGCGGGCGTTCGATCAGGATCCGCCGCTCGGCGGGCCGGTAGCGGCCGAGATTGGCCCGGACGGTGCGGCGGAAGTCGAAGTCGCGGGCGAGCGGGCGGCGGCTCGGGCGGGCGGACCGGGCGCCGGTGAACGCCTGGCGCAGCTCCGGGGTGAGGCGTTCCATCAGCTGCCGGACCACCGCGGCCACGATGCGGCGGGCCTGGCCGAGCAACTGCTCGTTCATCAGGTGCTTGGTGCGGAGCACGGCGCGCAGCAGGGCGGCGCTCGGCTCGACCCGCTCCAGGACGGTCGGGTCGGTGACGATCTCGTCGATGCCGTAGTGCTCGACGGCGTCGCGCTCCAGGCGCTCGATCGTCTCGCGCGGGAAGAGCCGGTGGATGTCGTCCAGCCAGTCGACCGCGGTGACCCGGGACGGTTCCGCGCCGGCGCCGCGGATACCGCGGCGGTCGAGGTCCTCGTCGCGGCCGTACAGCCACTCCAGGGCGGCGTCGCGGGCGGCGCCGTCGGCGCCCGGGCTGCCGGTCCAGGGCTCGGCGGGGGAACCGAGGACCAGGCGCCAGCGCTCCAGGGCGGGGTCGGGTGCCGTTGCGGGGGCCGGCTCGGGCGCGGTCACCGGGCGCTCCGCAGGCCGTGGCGGTCGAGCAGGGCGGTCACGTTCTCCTCCAGGGCGCGGGCGGCGGCCAGGTGCGCGGGGTCGGCGGTGGTGCGGAGCAGGGCGCGGGCGGAGCCGCGCAGGCCGCGACGCTCGATCAGACGGCGGGCGATCCGTTCGCGCTCGCGCGGCGGGAACCAGGCGAAGGCCTGGCGCAGGGCGGGGAGGGCGATGAGGAACTCGGCGTCGGTGAGCTCGGCGAGGACGGAGTCCACGGCGGCCAGCAGGGAGCCGTCGCCCGCGTCGGCGGTGACCTCCTCCCGGGCGAGTGCGAACAGGCCGGCCAGCCAGTCGCCGAGCGCGCCGGGGTCGCCCGCGGCGTGCAGGGCGGCGGAGGCGAGGTCGGGATCGGCCGTGGGGGTGAGGGCGAGGTGGAGGCCGTGGGCGCCGCCGCGCAGGTCGGCGGGGGCGTGCGGGTCGCGGGCGATGCGGAGGGCGAGGGCGGCGGCGTCCTCGGGGGTGACCGTGAGCAGGTCGGGGGCGTGGCACAGCGCGTCGCGGACGGCGGCGAGGGCGGCGAGGCGCGCCGGGTCGGTGCCGGAGCGGCCGTGCGCGCCCTCGACCAGCCACAGGACGCGGGTGACGGCGCCGTCGACGACGGCGGCCAGCAGCGGGCTGCGGGCGGTGCCGTACACCCGGTCGTGCCGCCACAGGCCGAGCGCGGTGGCGAGGACGGAGCCGAGGGCACCCGGGTCGGGGTGGCGGGCGAGGACGGCGGTGAGCGCGGTCAGCAGGCGGTCGGTGAGGGCGGTGGCGCCGCACAGCACGGTGTCGAGGAGCAGGGCGGCGAGTTCGGTGTCCGTGGGCCCGGTGGTGCGGGCCCGTTCGGCGAGGACGGTGGCGGCGGCCTCGTCGAGGGTGGCGCCGTACGCGCCCGCCTCGATCAGGGCGGCGTCGCGGCCGGTGTCCGGTCCGGCTTCCCAGCGTTCGGTGGTGACCGGGTCGGCGCCGTGGGCGGGGCCGGCGGTGCGGTGGCGGCCGGGCACGCCGAGGACGCGCAGCCGGTGCAGGGTCCGGCTGGCCGTCAGACCGTCCTCGGTGGTGAGCTCGCAGGTCAGCGGGCGGGTGCCGGTGGCCCCGATCGCGGCGAGCCGGGCGGCGGCGTCGTGGACCAGCGGCGGGGCCGGGGTGTCCGGGTGCAGCCGCCCGGTGCGGGAGCCGCTGCACGCGGCGACCATCTCGACCACCACCGGGTGGCTGCCGGGCGCCAGCGGGGTGCGCTCCGACCAGGGCAGCGGCCGGGTCAGGTCGTCCTTGACCAGCGCGCCGGCCAGGCCGTCGAGCACGTCGGTACGGGCCGGCACCGGGTGGCCGCGCAGCGCGGCCAGGCCGCCGGTGAGCGCGGCGGCGGCGACCAGGTCGGCCGTGGAGACGGGGTGGCGGCGCCCGCGCAGCCGCGACACCACGGACTGCCGCAGATGGTCGGCGGCGGCCTCGGGGCCGTCCTCCCACAGCCGCTGGTAGTAGGCGGGCGAGGGCATGCCCGACTGGTAGCCGGCGAAGGCGTCCAGCTGCCGGAACGAGTAGGGCACCAGGTAACTGCCGGACACCGCGCCGGGGCGCGGCGCCGGCAGCGCGGGCCGGCCGGGCACCTCCGCGGGCCGCTCGGCGAGGGTGCGGAGCGCGGGGGTGTGGAAGCCGCCGGTGACCACCAGCACGGTCGCTGGTCCCGCCTCGGCCAGGACGGCGCGGATCCAGGCCGCCATGTACGCCTCGCGGGCCCGGTCGCCCTCGTCCGCCTCGGCGTCCCCGCGGACCAGGTCGAAGTAGGCGTCCAGTCGCCCGGCGAGCCCGTCCGCCGGCGCCACCTCGAACAGGCCGTCCCACAGCGCGTCCACCGAGCCGGTGCCGAAGCGCGAGCACAGCCGGGCGGTGGCCTCGGCGTACCGGGCCTCCGCGTCGGCGTACCGGTTGGCGCGCAGCTCGAACGCCGGGTGCCAGGACGGCAGGTCGACGAAGAGCACCTCCGCGCCGGCTGCCCGGCCCTCCCGCAGCGCCACCCACTCGGGCGAGTAGTCGCACAGCGGCGTCCAGGTGGTGGCGGTGCGCTCGGCGTCGCGGTAGTGGCTGAACACGGCGATCGGCAGGTCGTGGCCGAGGGCCAGCTCGTCCAGGCGGCCGTTGAGGTCGGCCGGCCCCTCGACGAGCACGTACGCGGGCCGCAGCCGTCGGACGGTGTCCGCCACCAGACGGGCGCAGGCGGGGGAGTGGTGGCGGACCCCGAGGAAGACCGCGGGCATCAGCCGGCCAGCAGGTGGCGGGCTTCGTGCACGGCGTGCCAGTGCGGGCCGCGCCGCCGCGGGACCCGCTGCTCCAGGTAGCGGCGCAGCCGGGCCAGGTCCTCCGGACTGTCCTTGGCGGCGGTGCCGGCCAGGCTGGCGACCAGGTCGGCCGCGTTGCCGGCCTCGCCGCGCAGGTACCAGCCGCGCAGCCCGACCGCGTGGGCGACCGAGACCGCCTCCGCGGTGCTCATCACCGCGGACAGGCGGTCACCGCCCTCACCGGCCCGCAGCTCGCGGAACGTGGTGACGAGGACCTCCAGCAGGTCCCGGTCGGGCGCGGCGGCCACCCCGGAGCGGCGCAGCAGGTGCGCGGACTCGGCCTCCACCAGGGCGAGTTCGGTGTCCAGGTCGGGGATCGGGAAGACCGTCTCGAAGTTGAACCGGCGCTTGAGCGCCGCGCTCATCTCGTTCACCCCGCGGTCGCGGGTGTTGGCGGTGGCGATCACGTTGAAGCCCTGCTTGGCGAAGACCATCCCCTCCGGCCCGTCCAGTTCGGGGATCGCCACCACGCGCTCGGAGAGCAGGGACAGCAGTGAGTCCTGCACCTCCAGCGGGCAGCGGGTGATCTCCTCGAACCGGACCAGCCGGCCGTCGGCCATGCCGCGCAGCATCGGCGCGGGCACCAGCGAGCGGGTGGAGGGGCCCTCGGAGACCAGCAGGGCGTAGTTCCACGAGTACTTGATCTGGTCCTCGGTGGTCGCCGCGCCGCCCTGTACGGTCAGCCGGGAGGTACCGCTGACCGCCGCCGCGATCAGCTCCGACAGCAGCGACTTGGCGGTGCCCGGCTCACCGACCAGCAGCAGGCCGCGGTTGGTGGCCAGGGTCACCAGGGCGCGCTCGACCAGCGCCGGATCGCCGACGAACTTGCGGGCGATGCCGGCCGCCTCGTCGCCGACGATGAACCGGCGGGCGGCGCGCAGGCTCAGCTCCCAGCCCGGCGGGCGCGGGTCGCGGTCCTCGGCGCGCAGCGCCGCCAGCTCCTCGGCGTACCGGATCTCGGCGGGCGGCCGCTGGAGCTGCTCCTCGGCGGTGGTGGTCATGGCGGCCCTCCCGGGGTGGTTCGCGTGGCTGTCGGCGAGGTGGTGCGCCGTCACGGCGTGGTCGGCTCGGTCAGCTCGGTCAGGTCGGCGATCACCTCGGAGGCGATCACCGGGTCGAGCTCGGCGAAGGCCGGCAAGGTGCGGTTGTGGGTCCAGTAGTCGCCCGGGCGGGTGTCGAGCCACACCCTCTCCACCTGCTGCTCGGGATACACGTCGTGCATGCCGACCGCGATGCCGTGTTCCGGTGCGAGCACCACGTAGCGGTCGGGCCCGACCCGGCGGGACAGCCAGCGCTCCACGCCGGCGTCCTGGGGCTCGCCGCGCTGCCAGCCGCGCCGTTCCATGCCGACCAGCCGGGTGGTGGGCAGCACCGGACCGTTCTCGAAGCGGGTGAGGCGGTGGCCGGCCCGCTCCTCGTCGGTCAGCGCGTACACCGGGCGGCCGAGCTGACGGAACGGCTGCAGGATCTCGTAGTCGGCGAACAGCTCCGACCACGCCGCGAGCTCCGCACCGAGCAGCAGCGGGTGGGCCAGCCGGACGGTGGCCCCGGCGGGCAGCACGAACACCTCGTCCGCGACGTCCGCCAGGGTGCGGTCCTCGGCGACCCGGAACGCCGTCGTGGCGCCGTCCGCCTCGGCCAGCCACACCAGCCGGCGCACCAGGTGCCACAGCAGCGGATGCCCGACGAACAGCTGGTCGAACTCCTCCGCCGTCCATGAGCGTTGGGTGATCATCGCCTCCTCCAGCCGGCGGATCTGGTCCCCCGCCACCGTGCGGACGTCCTTCTTCAGCGCGGCGAAACGCTTGCGCTCGGCGGGCGCCAGCTCGGCGTCGTCCCTCACCCCGGGGACCGGCAGGTCCTTGCGGCGGGCGCCGTCCGCGTCACGAACGTACGGCTTGAGCTGCTCGTCGAAGCCCACGGTGAACGTCCGGCTGCCGTAGTCGACGACGGTGGTGCCATCGGCGTCCAGCCCGAAGTCCGGCACCAGACGGTCCGACAGCTGCTCCCCGGACAGGCCGAGCCCGGCCGCCACCTCGGCGATCTTCTCCTGCGCCCGCGCCTTGAGCGCCTTGAACTTCACCCGCTGCGCGATGCCGTGCAGGTGGAGGAGGGCGACGTCGGTGCCGATCGCGGCCAGCGCTTCCAGGCCGTCCACCGCGCGGTGGTGCGCCCCCTCGCCCGGCCACGCCCGGAGCACCGGCGTCAGCCGGCGGACCGTCCCGTCGTCACCGAGCCGGCCGAGCGCGTGCAGCGCCCACCCGTCCTCGGACGGCATGCCGGCCATCCGCCACTGCTCGAACACCGCCCAGCCGAAGGCCGTCAGCGACTGCGGCTCGCACACCTCCGCCACCTGGTCGAGGCCCGGGTAGAACGCCCCGGGCTTCGACAGTGCGAGCATGGTGAGCACGTGCCGCACCGTCTCGACGGGCAGCGCGCCCTCGCCGCCGCGCACCAGCAGCTGCGGCAGCATCATCGGCTCGGCCCAGTCGCCGAGCTGGGGCAGCTTCGCCGGCAGCAGGTTCACCAGCGGGTCGGCCGACAGCAGCGCGCCCACCACCTCCTGCGCCTGCGGCCCGTACTCGCCGGCCACCGCGTGCACCGCCGGGGCGCCGTGCGCGGCGGCGATCAGCCGCAGGGCGTGCTCGGCGTTGCGCCGGGCCGCTCCGGCCTTCCCGGCCGCGGCCGGAACCAGCAGCCGGGCCGCGTCCAGGCCGTGCCGGACGAACCAGGAACGGGCGGTGTCCCCGGCCGACTTGAGACGCACCAGCCAGTCCGCCATCGTCTCGGCCACTCGGACGTCCAGGTACGGCAGCAGCAGGGACGCGTGCGCGGCCGGGTTCTGCAGCGCGGCGGCCCGTATCGGCCCGAGCGCGTCCGGCCCGAAGCGGGCGGCGACCCGGCGCAGCGCGCCCGTGGCGTCCCAGATGTACTCCTCGCCCCGCCACTGCGCGATCAGCGGACGGCCCAGCTGCTCGTCGCCGTACGCGAACAGCGCCAGTTCCTCGTGCCGGTTGGAGTAGTGCCGCGCGGCGTCGGACTGCCCGTCCGCGGCCCGCATCGTGCCGGCGATCCGCTGCCAGTCGGCGTCCGACCAGCTCGCGTACCAGGACTCGGAGACCGCCCACGCCTCCCGCTCGCCCGGCAGCCACCGCAGCTGCGTCTCCTGCGGCGCGGTGAGGCCGGTCAGCACGCGGGGCCTGGCCGTGGAGCGCGGCCGGGTCCACGGCGGGCTGGTGAACAGCTCCGGCAGCGAACCGGCCGGGACGTCCGGCACCCGGTCGCCCGGATCGGTGAGCGGCCCGACCAAGGCTGCCTGCTCCGGCGCCAGCTCCGGCAGCAGCTCGACCGCGGTCGCGCGGTGGGCGGCGACGTGGGCGGTGAGGAGCTGACGGGCGAGCCGCTGCGCGGCCGGATCGGTGGACGCCGCCGCGGCCTCCGCGAGGAGGCGCAGGGCACGCCGGGGGAAGCGGCGCATGGCCGCCACCAGGGCTCCACGGGCCGCCTTGCCGTTCTCCTGATGGGCCAGCAGCCCCCGAAAGCCCTGGTCGGAGGGAAGCTCGGCGATCGCGTTCAGCAGCTGCTTCTGCTTGTCGCTGTAGAGGTGGTTGTTGGCCAGGGCGTGCAGCAGCAGCGGTGCGGCGCCGCCCTGGAGACCCTCCGCCACGGTCGCGATGATCTCGGTGGACCAGCCGTCCCAGCCCAGGCTCGGCAGCTGGGGGAGCTTCTCCAGCGGCTCGGCCGAGGAGAGCGAGCACAGCAGCATCGACCACTCGGCCGAGTCCAGCCGCGCGCCCGACGTCACGCACTCCTCGGCCCAGTCGGACTCGGACGGCACCAGGTACGCCGCCGCCACCAGGCGGGACAGGTCGGTCCGGCATCCGGCCAGGGCCTCGACCGCCGTGCGGTGGGTCTCCTCGTCGCACGCCGCCAGCAGCGACCGGACACGATCCGCGGCGGGGCGGTACGCCGCCACCGCCCGGGTGGCCGCGCGCCGGACGCGCGGGTTCACGGCGCGTGAGCCGTTCCAATCGGTCTTGACGGCCACCGCGAACAGCTCGGCGGTGGCCCTGGCCGCGAACGGCAGGCCGAACTCCGCCACCCAGGCGTCGGCGGCCGTCCGGACCTTGTTGTCGGCGGAGACCGCGAACACCGCGGCCAGCACCGCCGCGCCGACCGGGTTCCGGCTGCCGGAGCGGTGGGCGCGGGCGGCCTCCACCAGGTCCGCGTCGCTGAGGTTCGAGGTGAGCGCCTGCTCCAGCCAGTCGTCCATCCGCCGCAGCGAGGCGTGGTACTCGTCCACGGCGTTCTTCGCCGCGGCGGCCGGCGGGCGGGAGACGCCGCCCCGGCGGGGGACCAGGGCCCTCCGCCAGGCGTCCGGCAGGACGAAGGCGTCCTCGTCGACCGGGACGTCCGGGGCGTCCGGGGCGTCCGGCAGCTCGGGGGCGGCGGCCGGCGGGGTCGCCGGGGCCTGCGGGGTCGACGGGGTCGACGCGACGGGCCGGGGGACGGGCGGCGGGACGGGCGCCGCGCCGGCCGTGGTCTCCCGGTAGCCCTTGCGCTCCTTCTCGGCGACCGTCCTGGCGAAGTGCGCCTGCGCGGCCTCCGCGGTCGGGAACTCCTTGCTCTGCTCCCGCCCGGCGGTGCCGGACCGGCCGTAGCGCACGGTCACCGCGGCACCGTCGACCGCGGCCTCCCAGAACTTGTCCGAGCCGCCCTCGACGAACTCCCAGCGCCGCACAGCTCCGCCCCTCTCCTCGACACGTTTGATCAGGGAAGGAACAGTAGCGAGGCCCACCGACAGGCCGACCGCCGGAGTGCTGTCGCGGCGGCCCGGCAGGCCGCCCACGGCGGGGTTCGGAGCGGCGGGGGAGCGGCGGGGTCCGGAGCGGCGGACGGTCTACCGGGCGGGCCGGCTCGCGGCCAGCAGGTCGTGCAGGAGGGGGAGCAGGTCCTCGGAGTCGGCCTCGGCGAGCTCGCCGAACGCGCCGCTCGTGCGGGCCAGGACGATCCCGGCGAAGGCCGCCGCCGCCAGTTCGGCCCGCAGCCGCGGCCGGTCGGCCTGTTCGGCGGTGAAGCGGTCCTGCAGCGGCCGCACCAGCCGCTCGTGGAGGTAGGTGCGCGCTGCCCGCTGCACCTCGGTGTTGTCGCCGGGCAGCACCGCGGCCTGGAAGGTCGGGCCGGGGCCGCGCCGGGAGAAGCGTTCCAGCAGGCCGCGCAGCCGGTCCTCCTCCAGGAGGTCGGCCGGTGCCGTGTCGCCCAGCTCCATCTGGACGGCGGCCAGGTAGAGCTGCGTCTTCCCGCCGAAGTACCGGGCGATCAGCGCCGGGTCGACGCCGGCCCGGTCGCCGATCTCCCGGATGGTGGTGCGTTCGAATCCACGCTCGGCGAAGAGTTCCGTCGCCGCCCGGACCAGGAGGTCCCGGCTGCGGGCGGCGTCGCGGCGCCGGGGTGCTGCGGGCTCCGGTCCGCCGCCGTTCGCGGCGGCGGACCCGCCGGCCTCGGGGGCTGCGCCGGCCTCGGGGGTGGCGTCGGTCACCGCTCTGCCCCGGCCCGCAGGACGGTTGCCTCGCTCCCGCCGACAACCATGTCGTCGATGCTCTCTTCCACGATCAGCCCCTCGTCCACGCGCGCACCCTTCCGGGAGCCGGTCGCGGCACCGAGCCGCGGCAGGACGATCGTAGCCAGGCCGATCACCACCCACACCGCGCAGCCGATCAGCGCCGCGTCCCGGTAGCCGCTGTCGGTGGGCAGCTGCCGTCCCGGCGCGGTGTGCGCCTGGAGCACGGCGCCGCACAGCGCGCTGCCGGTGGAGTAGCCGACGTAGCGCAGCACCTGGTTGAAGCTGACCGAACTGCCGACCTCGTGGGCCGGCACCGCGTTGACGATCAGCCCGGGCATCACGGCGAAGGTGCAGCCGACGCCGAGTCCGGCGATCGCCATCACCACCATGAGCTCCCAGAGGTGGTCGCGGGCGGACAGGAAGAGCAGCACCGAAACCAGGGAGACCGCGCAGCCCAGCGGGAGTACCAGGGCGGAGGAGGTGCGCCGGGCGAGCCCGGGGACCACCTTGCTGGACAGCAGGCTGGCCGCCGAGAACGGCAGCAGGACGAGGCCGGCGACCACGACCGAGGCGCCGAGGCCGTAGCCGGCGGAGGTCGGGGTCTGGACGTAGCGGATCACCAGTGACATCAGCAGGTACATCCCGACGCCGGCGACCAGCCCGGCCACGTCCGCGGTCAGGACGACGGGGTTGCGCAGCGCGCGCAGGTCGACCAGCGGGTGGGCGGTGCGCAGCTCGTGCCACAGCCAGCCGGCCAGCAGCAGGAGGGAGAGGACCGCCACCGTCCGCAGCCGGGCGCTGTCCCAGCCCCAGGACTCGCCCTCGCTGAGCACGAGCAGGAGGCCGACCAGGGCCAGGCCGAGCAGCACCGCGCCGGGTACGTCCAGCGGGCGCCTCTCGCGGTCCGTGGTCGGGGGCAGCACCAGGGCGGCCAGCAGCAGGGCCAGGGCGCTGATCACGGCGCCGAACCAGAAGCCCGCGTGGATGCCGAAGGATTCGGCGATCAGGCCGGTGATCGGGTAGCCGAGGCCGACGCCGGCGACGGTGGTGATGGACAGGAGCGCGACCGCCGAGCGGGAGGCCGCGGGGCCGAGGCTGTCCCGTGCGGTGGCGATGGCCAGCGGGGTGAGTCCGAGCCCGACCCCCTGCAGCGCGCGCCCCGCGACCAGCCAGCCGAAGCCGAGCGGCAGCGCGGCCAGCACGCTGCCGAGCACCACCACGGCGGCGGCGGTGAGGGTGACCGTACGGCGGTGCGGTCCGTCGCCCAGACGGCCGAGCACCGGGGTGGTGACCGCTCCGACCAGCATGGTGATGGTCAGGGACCACTGGGCCTCGGAGAGCGAGACGTGGTCGACGGCCGCGATGGTGGGGATCATCGGCGCGCCGAGACTGCTGATCACCGCCACCACCGCACTGAGGAACACCAGGACGGGCACCAGGGCCCGTTCACGGCGCGTCGACAGGGTCTCCATCGGGGTGTCCTTTTCGTCGGAGATCGAGTGGTCGGACCGGGGGCTGGAAGTCCCCGGAATCCAGCCGTGTCGATGGGAGGTGCCACCCGTTATCATCATATGATGTCATCACATGATGACATACTCCGGCCGTCGAACCCCGGGCGGAGCGGCAGCGGACGGCGCGGACGGCGCGGACACAGCGGTGGCGCGGCGGTGGTGCGGATCGGCGCACGTCACCGGTGGTCCTGATCGGCGCCGGCCCGAAAGGCGGAGGAGGACTGCTGCCCGGCCGGAAGGCACGCGTGTGACGATTCCGCCCGCTGACCGACGATCTCCGCGAAGGTCATCCGCCCATGACCAGCGTGAGTCCACCGACATCGGGGCGCGCCGGGCCCGCGACCTGCGGCTTTCTGTTGCGCGCGGCTCAGTGGGTTCGTGTGCCGCCCAGTGTGATGGTGTGTGGCACGCGACCGCCGCGGCAACGGGGTCCGCCCCGGCGGTACTCACCCAGGGGTGGACCGGCGGCCCCGCCCCGGTCACCTCCGCGAGCGTGACCGGGGCGGAGTCCCGCCGGCGGCGGGGGGTGAGCCTGCCGTTCCTCAGGACACGCTGAACCTCAGAAGGAGGCGGGGGCACGGCGCCGCGACCTCGTCCTCAGGAGGAGGGCCCCATGCCGCGAGTGCGGCGGAAACCCCCTGCGGGCCGGATTCCAGATAGCAGATCATGTTCACCGGGTACCGGCTGTTGTCGAACATGTAGCGGTCCATCGGCGTCGGCTCCTCGCTTATTCGCAGCCCGCGCTCTTCGGGTGGGCCGATCCGGTGCCAGTCGGGATGCAGATGGATGGAGCCCAGGATCTCGACCCCGTCACGGTCCGCCTGCCGGTGAATACGAAGCAGATCCTGCGAGCTGCACCAGAATCCCCGGCGGGGGTTTCGGTAGGCGCTTCCGAAGCACGGCTCTATGGAGCGCGAGAACTCTTCGAGCGCCATCGGGTCGGTGGCACGGACGTTGGTCGCGAACTGGACCGAGGTGATGGCCGCGACACCGTCGTCGACGGTGCCGAGCAGGAGGGCGAAACAGGAGGGTGGTTCCTGCGGGGTACAGGCCTCGTATTCATCGCGCGCTACTGAGATGAACGACTTGAGGGCGTCGAATCCGATCAGGGAGGTGTGGAGGGTGAGGGTCACGGCGGCTCCTCCTCCTTCAGCCGACGTGCGCATGGTGGTCCGCCGCGGTGGTCCGTGAAGCGAGATCCAGCGAGCGAACCTCGGCCGGGGAGAGTTCCAGGGTCGCCCCCGGGGTCAGTTCGGCGAGCTGCTCGGGCGTCCTGCTGCTGGCGAGCGGAGCGACGACATGGGGCTGCGCCCTCAGCCAGGCCAGGGCCACCGCGGCGGGGGCGGTGCCGTGCTCGGCGGCGATCGTGTCCAGCGTCCGGAGCACCGCGCGGCCGCGGGGCGTTTCGCCGTACGGTTGTGCCGCGTCGCTGCGGACGCTGGGAACGGCGGGTGCGCCTTCGCGGTACTTGCCCGTCAGGAAGCCCTGTGCCAGGGCGAAGTACGGGACGCAGGAGACGCCCTCGCGCTCGCAGACCGGGGCGATCCCACTCTCGAAGGGCTCGCGTTCCATGAGGTTGTAGGGAGGCTGGACCGCCACGTACGAGGCGAGCCCCGAACGCTTCGAGACCTCAAGGGATTCGGCCAGCCTGGGGCCGCTGATGTTCGAGGCGCCGATATGGCGCACCTTTCCTGCCGTGATCAGCGTGTCGAGTGCGGCGAGGGTCTCTTCGAGGGGAGTTTCCGGGTCGTCCGCGTGCGTGTAGTAGAGGTCGATATGATCCGTCCGCAGACGGCGCAGGGATTCCTCCACCGCCTGGTGGACGACCTTCGCCGTGAGCCCGGACAGTCCGTTCAGTCGGCCCACCTTGGTGGCGATGACGAAACGGTCCCGCTGACCGCGCGCGGCCAGCCATTTGCCGAGGATGGACTCGGACTCCCCGCCGGTGTTTCCGGGGGCCCACTGGGAATAGGAGTCGGCGGTGTCGATGAAGTTCCCGCCCGCGGCGGCGTAGGCATCGAGGACGCGGAAGGACGTCCGCTCGTCGACGGTCCATCCGAAGACGCTGCCGCCGAGGCAGAGTGGAAAGACGTCGAGCTCGGAATGTGCGATGGCAACCAATGGACGCTTTCTGGTTCTTACCGGATTCGGTGGCCGGTTCCGGTGCGGAGGGTGGGGAACAGGGGGGGCGCGGCTCGGCGCGACTTCCCACGTCGCTCCCACCTGAGGGGTCGGCTGACGCCCCGCCAGCAAGTTCCGATGAATAGCGTGCACTTGACAGTCAGTCAGTGCGGGAACCGATACTACCTTCGGTCCGACGCCATGCCGAGGCCTCGGCTGGATTCCGTCGTGGTCGGGGTGTGCGCCTGCTCCGTCGTTCTGCGCTCGAACGGCTCGACGGCGAGGCCGCCCCGGTGGTTACCGGGCCGAGGCGGGTCGCGGCCGGGCGCGGCCGGGTCGTGGGTCGCAGGCTGTGGGCGCGGGTGGTCCCTTCGCCCGATCTCCCTTGGCAGGAAGGCGATCCAGCCTCGCGGCATGCGAAGGCCATACGTGCCAGGGCGGTTCCGTGGCGGTGGCCGGGCGCGGGGTCGGACCAGCGCCCGGTGTGGGTGGCGGCGCGCTCGACATGGGTCTCCACCGCCTTCGCGGCGGAGCGGTCGCTTCCGGGACGCCGGTCGTACGAGGCGTTTCCGGCCCCGCGGCAGTGAGCCGAGAGCCGGCGTCCCCGGTGGGCTCGGCCGGCTCGTCGACCGGCGTGAGGCCTCGCCCATCCGTCCTGCCAATCGGCCGCGTTGTCCTGGGCCGGGCGCCCCTGCGGGCGACCGTCATCCGGGACGGCACGTGGGCGGCCACCACGGCCGGCCACAAACGTCGATGCGGTCGGGGCGCCGGTGTACCGGCCCTCCTGGGGGCGAAGGACCGAGATGACGTGCACGTCGTCGGACGGGTCGGCGGGAGGCCGCGCCGGCTCGGCTACCGGAGCCTGACGGACTACTGAGCCGTCGCGAGGACATGCCCTCTACAGTGCGTTGAGCGGCAGTGCTGATCGGCGGCGCTGCCAGAACGGGCGGTCGGACCAGCGGTCTTCGTGGACGTGGATCTCGCGGTGGCCGTACGCGTAGGCCTCGAAGGTCTCGCCGAGCTGTGCGGTGTAGGTGTCGAGCGCGTCGGCTTCACCGCACAACAGGGCCTCGACTGCCTGGCCGGCGCGCAGGCCCGAGTAGAGAGCGGTGAGGACGCCCTGCGAGGAGAGCGGGTCGAGCGCGATCGCCGCGTCCCCGGCCGCGATCCAACCTTCGCCCGCCAGCGGTTCCAGCCGCGCGGTGTGCGCGGCGCACCGGCGCGGGGCCGCCCCGGCGAGGGCCTGGCGGCCGCGGGCGCGTTCGGCCGTGTGCCGGGTGGCCGCGAGCCGGTCGAGGAACGTCCGGGTCGCCCGGAGGCCGGGGGGCGAGAGGTCCGTGTCGGTGAAGTAGGTGACCAGGCGGTGGGCGGGGGAGTGCGGCGCGGTGTACCACCATCCGTCAGGGACGGACTCGACCAGCGAGGCCTCCTCGATGTCGGAGGCGTCGTGAGCCAGTCTCAGGTGGACGGCGACCAGCCGGTCGTAGCGGCGGCGGCGGGCCCCGCAGCGGGCGGCGAGCGAGGCTCGGCGGCCGGTGGCGTCGACCAGCCAGCGGCACCGCACGCTGTGCTCCGTGCCGTCGGCCCGGAGCGTCACCTGCCATCCGCTGTCCGGCTGCGGTACGGGGTGGCTCACCGTGGTCCGTTCGGAGACCTTCACCCCGTTGGCCTCGGCGTGGGTACGCAGCAGGCGGTCGAAGACGGGCCGGTCGAGGTGCCAGCCGTGCCCGTACGGGTCGGTGAGGAAGTCCGTGCGGTGCAGGTGGGGTGAGCCCCAGGCGGAGAGGGTGGCGTGGCACTGGCGGTGGTCCGCGTCGAGGGATCGGATGTCGACGCCGAGGTCTTGGAGGATCAACTGGGCGACGGGGACGAGGGATTCGCCGGTCTTCGGGGGGCCGCCGCCGGCGTCGGCGAGCAGCACCGTGCGGCCTGCCCGGGCCAGGGTGAGGGCAGCGGCGGCGCCCGCCGGGCCGCCGCCCGCGACGACGGCGTCGTACCTCGGGTGCTGCCGCGCGCAGTGGTCGTCGGTGGGCGCCGCCGTGGTCATCCGGCGTCCCGGAAGGGGTCGACCTTGGCGATGTAGCCGGCCGAGATCTCCTCGGGCCGGAACCCGGTGGACCGGGCGATCTCGTTGGCGGCCTGCTCGTCGACCGCGGTGCGCTGGGTCTCGGAGAGCTGGGGGTGGCCGGACTCGCGCACGTGGATGTTGACACGGTTCTGGTGGTCGTCGACCTCGGGGAGCGAGGGGTCGGGAGTGGACTCCACCAGGATCGCGGCCGGGAACTTGTCGTCCACCGTGTAGGCGTTGGTCTCGACGACGCCGAACTTGGACCAGCCGGCGACCATGTCCTTCAGGCCCGTCTTCTTGTCCGGGGACAGGAACCGCAGCCACACGGCGCGTCTCTCGAAGGCCTCGGCGCGCCGGTCGTCGGTGACGGTGCCGTTGGGCTTCTGGTTGACCGTGTCGAAGTCGGTCCTCTTCAGCACGTGGTTGGGCACCCGGGCCGGCCAGAAGGACGGCAGGTAGGGGCTGTAGCGGGGGCCGATGTTGGCACGGAGTTCGTAGCCGGAGCGGCAACTGGCGGTGTCGGTCTGCCAGGGGACACCCATCCAGCGGGTGAGGCCGCCGGGACCCTGGCCGTGCAGGGGGCCATGGGCCGACAGGGCGAGCTGCGGTGTGAGGTGGTCGCCGTAGTCGTGTTCGGTCTCGCCGGCCGCGCGGTGGCGGATGCGGAACGGCTCCGTGTACAGGGTGTCGTGGCGGATCGGCCAGGTGACCTCGCAGCCGGGGTGGAAGGCGTCGGCGAGGCAGTAGTCCAGGGCGGCTCGGTCCAGCAGCCCGGGTTGCTGTGCGAGGGGCGCGGCTTCCAGCGACGTGTAGGTGGTGTGCTTGGTCTTGTCGTCGAAGTTCCCCTGAACCCACTGTTCCAGCATCTGTTCCTGGGTCCTGGTCAGGACACCGTACTGGCGCGGGGACTGTGCGGGGACGGCCATCGCGTCTCCGTAGAGCCAGGGCCAGGGCAGCGGGGACAGACCGTCCCGGTCGTAGCTGCGCATCTGGTAGTACACGCGTTGCCGCAGCTCCCGGTACTGCTCCTTCTTGCTGCCGAGGACGGCGAGCAGTCGGGGCGAGGTGAAGTCGTTGGGACCCTGCCAGCCGAACTCCGCGGCGAATCCCTGGTTGACCCACTGGTGACCGGTGAACCGCTGGAGCAGGGGCTTGATGTGTTCGTCGAAGACGACGGTGGAGGGGAGGGGGACGGTCGGGTACCCGCCCTGGGCGAAGAGGTCGTACAGCAGGTCGTAGAGGGTCACGAGGCCCTTGACGTCCGGTGCGTAGTTCGGCGGCCCGACCACCACCCAGGCCGGCGTCACCTCGACCGCCTTGCCGTCGATCGTGACGGTGGCGGTCACCGGTCCGTCGGAGATGTCGTCGTGCCAGCCCTCGTTGTTGCCGAAGGTGGTGAGCTCGGACGGGGGGTCGGTGAAGGAGGCCGAGCTGCCCCTGCCCCCCAGGACGACGAGACGCCCCTTCTCGTCGGTCCTCAGTTCCCCCAGGTAGACGGTCTTGCCGGCGATCTTCCCGGTGTCGAACTTCTGGCCGCTCCGGCCCGTACCCGAGATCGTTCGCGGATCAGGGGTGATCCGCAGTGTGTCCCTGTCCTTGCCCTTGTAGGTGGCATTGCGCCGGCCGTACTGGTCCTTCGCCAGGTTCTGGGCCTCGGGGATGTCCAGCGCGAGCGAGAACTTGTACCAGGCTGCCTTGTGGTTGGCCAGCTGGACCGTCCAGTCGATGCTGGCCTTGTCCTGCCCGTGCAGGATCTCCCTGACGACGTTGCCGTCCTTGTCGTAGCCGTAGGCGCGGAAGCGCGCCGCCTGCCGCTTGATCTTGCCGGTGCCCTCCTTGTAGGAGCCCGGGGTCCTGGGATCCTCGTCCGGCGTTTCCGGCCCGTAGAAGAACTCCTCGCTGTTGCCGACCCGCGCGATACCGATCGCGGGGTGGATCTTCACATAGGCAATCGTGGTCACACTCGGTACCTCTCTGGTGCGCCTGATCGCCGGTTGGAACGCGGAGTGACGGACGCAGGAGCCCGTGCGCGGACCGGACCCAGCAGCGACCGAGCTCGGGGTGGATGGGTACGCCCTCGCCCTCGCCCTCGTCACGGACGGGCGGAACCTTGCCGCAGGGGCGCTCTTCATCCATGGTGCGGGTGGAACCGGTCGAGCGTCCCATGGTGTACGACCGAATGTGCGGCTGTGCGGCTGTGCGGCCGAAGCCGGTCGGCTCCGTCACGGTGGCCCGGTCCCCTCGCCTTCCAGGCCATGGCACCGGGCCCTGCCGGGGTGTGAGGGCGGCGGCGCGGGCGCAGCCTGGAAGTGCGGGACGCCGCGGGTGCGCGCTCGTGCGGTGAGGTGCGGTGCGGTGCGGCGGGGCGCGGTCTTCGGCAGCGGTCTCGGCGTGCGGGTCCGCCCTGCGCCCACACCAGGTGAGGAGCATCCGGCATGACGACGGGCGAGACGCGTGATCGCCGCGAACAGGGGGCCGCCGGGAGTGCGCCGCGGCGGGTCCGGCTGCCGGGCTTCGTCACGGACCAGGACATCGGGCTCGGCGACGCCGTCAAGCGGGTCACCTCGACGCTGGGCATCCGGCCCTGCGGCGGGTGCGAGCGGCGCGCCGCCGCGCTGAACCGCCGGCTGGTCGTGTCCGGCGGGCCGAGCCGACGGCAGCGGAACTGACTTCCGAGGAGCCGGTGATGGAACAGGACCAGGACGTCAGGGGGCCGGTGCAGGCCCGCGCGACGGGAGCGGTGGAGCCACCGGGAGCGGAGCGGCCGGTGCCGGAACCGCCGCCGGACGGAGGGCAGTCAGCACCGGACCCCGGCTACGGCGGAGCCTGGACGGATCCGCCCGGCCACCTCGAACCCGCGTCCGCGCCGGTCGCCCCGGCCTGCGGGTGCGGCGGTCCGGGCGCCGGCGCGGCCGAAGGGCCACAGGCGGAGGCCTTCGGTTCGGCACCGGACCAGCCCGCCTTCGTCTGGCAGGCGGGTGCTGGAGCTCCTCCTCGGTGGTGGTCGTGGTCGCGGCGGCCTTTCCCGGGTGGTCGTCGGTGAGGTGGCGAGGGGTCACAGCGTGGTCAGCTCGGTGAGGTCGGCGATCACCTCGGAGGCGATCACCGGGTCGAGCTCGGCGAAGGTCGGGAAGGTGCGGTTGTGGGTCCAGTAGTCGCCCGGGCGGGTGTCGAGCCACACCGTTTCCACCCGCTGCTCGGGGTAGGAGTCGAACATGCCGACGGCGATGCCGTCCTCCGGGGCGATCACCACATAGAGGTCGGGCCCGACCCGGCGGGACAGCCACTGCTCGACGCCGTTGTCCTGGGGCTCGCCGCGCTGCCAGCCGTGCCGTTCCATGCCGACCAGCCGGGTGGTGGGCAGCATCGGACCGTTCTCGAAGCGGGTCAGGCGGTGGCCGGCCCGCTCCTCGTCGGTCAGCGCGTAGACCGGGCGGCCGAGCTGGGGGAACGGCTGCAGGATCTCGTAGTCGGCGAACAGCTCCGACCAGTCGGCGAGGCCGTCGCCGAGCAGGAGCGGGTGGGCCAGCCGGACGGTGGCCGTGGCCGGCAGCGCGAACGCCTCGTCCCGGACGTCGGCCAGGGTGCGGTCCTCGGCGACGCGGAACGCCGTCACCGTGCCGTCCGTCTCGGACAGCCACACCAGGCGGCGCACCAGGTGCCAGAGCAGCGGATGCCCGACGAAGAGCTGGTCGAACTCCTGCGCCGTCCATGAGCGTCGGGTGACCATCGCGTCCTCCAGGCGGCGGATCTGGTCCCCCGCCACCGTGCGGACGTCCTTCTTCAGCGCGGCGAAGCGCTTGCGCTCGGCGGGCGCCAGCTCGGCGTCGTCCCGCGCCCCCGGGGCGGGCAGGTCCTTGCGGCGGGCGCCGTCCGCGTCACGAACGTACGGCTTGAGCTGCTCGTCGAAGCCGACCGTGAACGTCCGGCTGCCGTAGTCGACGACGGTGGTCCCGTCGGCGTCCAGCCCGAAGTCCGGGACCAGACGGTCCGACAGCTGCTCCCCGGACAGGCCGAGCCCGGCCGCCACCTCGGCGATCTTCTCCTGCGCCCGGGTCTTGAGCGCCTTGAACTTCACCCGCTGCGCGATGCCGTGCAGGTGCAGCAGGGCCACGTCGGTGCCGATGGCGGCCAGCGCCTCCAGGCCGTCCACCGCGCGATGGTGCGCCCCCTCGCCCGGCCAGGCGCGGAGCACCGGCGTCAGCCGGCGGACCGTATCGTCGTCACCGAACCGGCCGAGTACGTGCAGCGCCCAGCCGTCCTGGGCAGGCATGCCGGCCAGCCGCCACTGCTCGAACACCGCCCAGCAGAACTCCGTCAACGACCGCGGCTCGCACAGCAGGGCCACCTCGTCGAGGCCCGGGTAGACCGCCCCGGGCGCGGACAGCGCGAGCATGGTGAGCACGTGCCGCACCGCCTCGGCGGGCAGGGCGCCCTCGCCGCCGCGCAGCAGCAGTTGCGGCAGCATCACCGGCTCCGTCCAGTCGCAGGGCGGGGGCAGCTTCGCCGGGAGCGCGGTCACCAGCGGGTCGGCCGACAGCAGTGCGCCCACGGCCTCCTCCGCCTTCGGCCCGTATTCGCAGGCCACCGCGTGCACCGCCGCCGCGCCGTGCGCCTCGGCGATCACCCGCAGGGCCTGCTCGGCGCCGTGCCGGGCCGCTCCGGCCTTCCCGAGCGCGGCCGGAACCAGCAGCCGGGCCGCGTCCAGGCCGTGCCGGACGAACCAGGAACGCGCTGTGCTCCCGGCCGACTTGAGACGCACCAGCCAGTCCGCCATGGTCTCGGCCACCCGGACGTCCAGGTACGGAAGCAGCAGCGCCGCGTGCGTGGCCGGGTTCCCCGCCGCTGCGGCCCGGATCGGTTCGACGGCGTCCGTCCCGAAGCGGGCGGCGACTCGGCGCAGGGAGTCCCCGGAGTGCCAGATACGCTCACCGGCGCGCCACTGCGCGAGCAGGGGCCGGGCCAACTCCTCGTCGCCGTAAGCGAACAGTGCGAGCTCGGCGTGCTGTCCGCCGCGCAGCCGCGCGTCCTCGGGTTGCCCGATCCTGGCCCGGATCGTGGCCGCGACCCGCTGCCAGTCGTCGTCCGACCAGCTCGTGTACCAGGACTCGGAGGTCGCCGCCCACGCCTCGCGCTCGCCCGGAAGCCACCGCATCTGCGGTTCCTGCGGCGCGCTGAGGACGGTCAGCGTGCGGGGCTTGCCGGCGGAGCGCGGCCGCGTCCACGGCGGGCTGGTGAACAGCTCCGGCAGCGAGTCGGGGCCGACCTCCGGCACCCGCTCGCCAAGGTCGGTGAGCGGCTCGATCAGGGCCGCCTGCTCCGGCGTCAGCTCCGGCAGCAGTTCGAGCGCGGTCGCGCGGTGGACGGCGACGTGGCCGGTGAGGAGCTGCCGGGCGAGCTGCTGCGCGGCCGGGTCGGTAGAGGCGGCCGCGGCCTCGGCGAGCAGGCGCAGGGCACGCCGGGGGAAGCGGCGGAGACCGGCCATGAGGGCGGCGCGGGTGGACTTGATGCCGTCCTGCTGGGCCAGTAGCCCCCGGAAGCCCTCGTCGGAGGGGAGCTCGGCGAGCGCGTCCAGGATCCGCTTCTTGCCGTCCTTGTTGTGGTAGCTGGTGGTCAGGTCGTGCAGCATCACCGGTGCCGCGTCGCCGCCGAGGCCCTCGGCCACGGTCGCGATGATCTCGGTGGACCAACCGTCATAGCTCAGGCTCGGCAGCGGGGGGAGCTTCTCCAGCGGTTCCGCCGAGGAGAGCGAGCACAGCAACATCGACCACTCGACGGCGGCCAGACGGGAGCCCGACGCGACGCACTCCTCGACCCAGGCGGTCTCGGACGGCACCAGGTACGCCGCCACCACCAGGCGGGTCAGGTTGTTCCGGCAGCCCGCCAGGGCCTCGACCGCCGCGCGGTGGGTCTCCTCGTCGCAGTCCGCCAGTAGCGACCGGACCCGGTCCGCGGCGGGACGGTACGCGCCGTGCCTCTGGTTGGCCCCGCGCCGGACGCGGGGGTGGACGGACCTCTGGTGGATCCAGTCGGTTTCGACAGCCGTCGTGAACAGCTCGACGGTGGCCCTGGCCGCGAACGGCAGGCCGAACTCCGCCACCCAGGCGTCCACGGCCACGCGGACCCCGTTGTTGCTGGGATACGAGAACACGGAGGCGAGCACTGCCGCACCGAGCGGATCCCGGCTGCCGGACTGGTGGGCGCGGGCGGCCGCGACCAGCTCCGGGTCACTGCGCTCCGAGGTGAGCGTCTGCTCCAGCCAGTCCCCCATTTGCCGCAGCCCGTCGCGGTACGAGGTCACCGGGCCCTTCCCCGGCGCGGACGGCTTCCGGGGAATGCCGCCCCGGCGGGGGATCAGGGCCCGACGCCAGGCGTCCGGCATGACGAAGACGTCCTCGTCCTGGGGACCGGCGGCCTCGGCTGTGGGCGCGGACACGCCGGGCTGCGCCACGGGCACCGAATCCGCGGCCGTACCCGGCTCCGTACCCGCCCCCGCACCGATCTCGCGGTAGCCCTTGCGCTCCTTCTCGGCGACCACCTTGGCGAAGTGCGCTTCCGCCTCCTCCACGGTCGGGAACGTCTTGACCTGTTCCCGCCCGCCCGTACCGGACCGCCCGTACCGCACGTTCACCGCGACACCGTCGACCGCGGCCTCCCAGAACTTGTCCGAGCCGCCCTCGACGAACTCCCAGCGCCGCACAGCCCCGCCCCTCTCCTCGCACTGATGATCAGGAGACGAACGTTAGTGAGTCCCACTGACAAGTCCCCGGCCGACCACCCCCCCGCACTCACCTCCCGCCGATGTCACCGTGCGCGGGCGCCTCGTGCCTCCGAGCGGCGTACACGCCCTGGAAGTATCGCTGGCGTGTCGGCGGCGGTTGAACCGTGGTTCTGGATCACTTTCCGTGCCAAAGCCACAGAGCATCACCAGAACCGCAATCATGAACAGCCGTGGCTGACGATCTCCTCAAAGACCTCTGGC